>DATFUG010000084.1:0-2304 GCA_035261025.1 Steroidobacteraceae bacterium
GCGGGCACGCCGGGTGGACGCTTCGCGCAACCTGTACCAGGAGTTTTGCCGCAGCACCCTGCCGCCCGGCGTCGACCTGGCCGGGCTCAAGATCGTCGTCGATTGCGCCAACGGCGCGGCCTACAAGGTCGCGCCGCGCACGCTGGCGGACCTGGGAGCAGAGATCGTGCCCATCGGCTCTACGCCGAACGGCCGCAACATCAATGTCGGCTGTGGCTCGATGGCCCCCGAATTGCTGCAGCTGACGGTGCCCGGTGTGCACGCCCAGGTCGGCATCGCCCTGGATGGCGACGGCGATCGCCTGCTGATGGTCGATCACCTCGGGCGCATCGTCGATGGCGATCAGCTGATCTACGTGATTGCCAAGGCGCGTCATGCGTGCGGACAGCTGCCGGGCCCGGTGGTCGGCACGTTGATGAGCAATCTCGGACTCGAACTCGCGCTGCAGCGCCAGGGCATCGCATTCGAACGCGCCGCGGTCGGTGACCGGTATGTGCTGGCGCGGCTGCGCGAAACGGGCGGGGTCCTCGGCGGCGAGACTTCCGGTCACATCCTCTGCCTCGATCGCACCACGACTGGCGATGGGCTGGTCAGCGCGTTGCAGGTGCTCGCCATCATGCAGCAGGAGCGCAAGCCGCTGGCCGAGCTCGCGGCCGGGATGACGCGTCTGCCGCAGGTCATGCTCAACGTGCGTGTGGCGCAGCGTTTTGATCCCATGGGTGTGCCGGCGATTGCGACGCTGCTGCGGGAACTGACGGCCGAGCTGGGCCAACGCGGGCGCATCGTACTGCGCGCCTCGGGCACCGAACCGCTGATCCGCGTCATGGTCGAGGCGCAGGAGGAGCCTGCGGCGCGGCAGTGCGCGGAGCGCCTGGCGGAAGCGGTGCGCAACGCCCCCTGACGGCGTTGCACTGGACCGGGAGCGTGGCTATGATCGCGCGCCCCAAACCCCGGGGCCTTCAAGGCTAGGGCCAGATTCATGCGACGGAAAATCGTAGCCGGCAACTGGAAAATGCACGGCTCGCGCGCCGCGAATACGCCCCTGATCGAGGCGATCGTCGCGGGCGTGACCAGCGAGCGGATGAGCTGCGTGATCTGCCCGCCGCACGTCTACCTGCACGATACCTGGCGTGTGTTGCGCGGGGGCAGCGTGGCGCTGGGGGCGCAGGATCTGTGTGCCGAGGCCGTCGGTGCCTATACCGGCGAGGTGTCTGGCGCCATGCTCAAGGACGTGGGCTGCACCTATGCGCTCGTCGGCCATTCCGAGCGGCGCACCCTGTTTGGCGAGAGCAGCGCCCTGGTGGCACGCAAATTTGCCGCGGCCTTAAGCGCCGGGCTGATCCCGATCCTGTGCGTGGGCGAGCAGCTCTCGGATCGCGAAGCCGGGCGTACCGAAGGGATCGTCGGCTCGCAGCTCGAAGCGGTCACGCAGCTCAGCGGCGTCCAGGCCCTGGGCGGCGCGGTCATCGCCTATGAGCCGGTCTGGGCCATCGGCACCGGCCGCACGGCGACACCGGAGCAGGCGCAGGAAGTGCACGCCTTCATACGCCAGCGCGTCGCGGCGGGGGATGCTAAAATCGCGGCGGGGCTGCGCATTCTGTATGGCGGCAGTGTCAAGGCCGGAAATGCGCGGGACATATTCGCCATGCCCGACGTCGATGGCGGGCTGATCGGCGGCGCCTCGCTCAAGGCCGATGAATTTCTGGCAATAGTCGCGGCCGCGTAGCGGCCAAAACAGGCAGGTTCACTCAAGATCATGTTGCACACTACTTTAATGGTCGTTCATTTTTTTACGGCGGTCAGCATCGTCCTCCTGGTGCTACTGCAGCGCGGCAAGGGCGCGGACGCAGGGGCTGGCTTCGGGGCCGGAGCGTCCGGGACGGTCTTCGGCGCGCGCGGCGCGGGCACGGCCCTGTCGCGCACCACGGCGATCCTCGCCGGGGTCTTCATGATCACGAGTCTGTCGCTGACCTACGTGGGATCGCGCAGCGCGGCGCCGCCCTCGAGCGTGCTCGAGCGCCTGTCGCAGCAGCCCGCGAATCCGCCCGCGAATGCCCCTGTGACCCACACGCCGGCGCCGAGCGGTGCGCCCGCCCCGGCCGGCACCGCGACGCCGGCTGCACCCGCCAAGCCCGCGCAATAGGTGCAGGCCACGGGTCTTTAAGAGCCTTTGCCGACGTGGTGGAACTGGTAGACACACTAGCTTGAGGGGCTAGCGCCGCAAGGTGTGGGAGTTCGAATCTCCCCGTCGGCACCAATTCTCTCGTAGAATTGCCGCAATGCAGGGGCGGATGGGCAACCGTC
>DATFUG010000085.1:0-9165 GCA_035261025.1 Steroidobacteraceae bacterium
CATACTCGATACCCGCAAGACGCTGCCCGGACTGCGCACGGCGCAGAAATATGCCGTGCGCTGCGGCGGCGGGCAGAACCACCGCTTCGGCCTGTACGATCGCGTGCTGGTCAAGGAAAACCATATCGCCGCGGCCGGATCCATCGAAGCGGCCGTGCGCAACGCGCGCCAGCTGTCGCCCGGTCTGCTGGTGGAAGTCGAGACCGAAAATCTGGCAGAAGTGGCTGGCGCGCTGGCCGCCCACTGCGACATCATTTTGCTCGACGATTTTCCGCTCGCCACTCTGCGTGAGGCGGTCCAGCTCAACCGCGCTGCGCCGCACCCGGCCCAGATGGAGGCTTCGGGCGGCGTGAGCCTCGAAACGGTCGCGGCCATCGCCGCCACGGGCGTGGACTTCATCTCGGTCGGCGGCCTCACGAAGCACGTGCAGGCCGTCGACCTTTCGATGCGCGTGGGCTGACCGACGGCTATTTCTTCCGCGCCGGCCTGCGGCGCCGAGCCGTCTTTTTCGCCTTCCTGGCCTTGGCCTTCGGCTTCGCCCGGGACTTGACCTTCGCTTTGGTCCGGGACTTGGCCTTGGGCTTCGCCTTGGCCTTGGGTTTCGGCTTCGCCTTGGGCTTGGCCTTCGCCTTGGGCTTTGCTTTGGCCTTGGGCTTCGCCGCGGCCTTAGGTGTAGGCTTCGGCATTGCGGCGGGCTTGGCTGCAGCCGGTTTGGCGGCCACGGCCGGCATTGAATGGACCGCGAACATGACGCCCTGCGGATCGAGGAGCTGCACGATGCGGCCACCTCCCGGGACGTCCATGGGACCGTTCAACAGCTTGCCGCCGGCAGCGACCGCCGCGGTCCCGGCCTGATCGGCGCTGGCGTGGTGCATATATGGCAACCACGCGGGTGACATGGGATTGCCGGCCTGGATTGCATACATCCCGCCGATATCCGGGCCGCCCAGGCCAAAAGTCTGATACGTCATGCCGCCGCCCATATCCATGGGGGGCTTGGCGACCCAGCCGAACAGCTGCCGGTAAAACCCGAGCGCAGCCTCCCGGTCACGCGCGCCCAGTTCATTCCAGTCAAAGGCCGCGGCGTTCGCCCCGCCCGGCTCGCGGGCAGGCCGATACACGCCAAAGCGCGCGCCCTGCGGATCGATCAGCACCGCCGCGCGACCCACGGTCGCGATGTCCTCGGCCGGCTTGAGGATCCACGCACCCAGCCCTAAGGCTTTCGCTACCGTGGCATCGACATCGTTGCTGCCGATATATCCCAGCCATTGGGCCTTGGCGCCCATGGCGCGCGCTTCATCCGACAGTCGCATCGCTCCTGCCAGGGGCACGCCGTCGCCGGCGGAAAATATCGTGTAGGGCGACCCCGGACTCATGGGTTGCGCACGCCATGAAAACAGGCGCGAGTAAAAGCCGGTCAGGTTTTCCGGGTCGTTGCAGAGCAGTTCATGCCAGATGAACCGCCCGTGAAAGCTGGGCTGAGCCATGTCGGTCCCCTTGAGGCTGGTTGGGTGATGCGAAGCCGGTGGCTTCCACTAACCCCGACAATATCCCAAACTAGGGCTGCCTAACAATCGCAGGGTTCACTTCCACTGTAACGTGCACGATTTCCTCGTGGGCCTTGAGCAGCGAGCGGAAATATTCAGGGGTCGCCTCCGAGGCGGCCGTGACACTGAGCAGGCAGGCGTACCTGCCCTTGCCGACTTTCCATACGTGCAGGTCATCGAGTTCCGCGTGGAGCGGAGCGTCACGCAGGGTCTGCCGGATCTGCGCCACCACGGGCGCATCCATGTCGGCGTCGAGGAGGCTCCGGCTCGTGGAGCGCAGCAGCGCGATGGCCCAGGCTGCGACCACGCCGGACCCAAACAGGCCCACGGCCGCGTCGAGCCAAGGGACCAGCAGGTACTTGGCGCCGGTCAGCGCCAGGATCGCCAGCACCGAGGTCGCCGCATCGGCGGCCACGTGCACATAGGCCGAGCGCAGGTTGAGGTCGGTACCCGCATGGTGGTGGGCCGTCCCGTGCGTGTGGGCATGGGCATGCGTATGTGCGTGGGCGTGGGCGCCGTGACTGCCCGGCCGTGGTCCGGCCCCAGCGAGCATCCAGGCGGAAAGCAGGTTGACCAGCAAACCCAGCGAGGCGACCCCGATCGCCTGGTTGTAGGCGATAGCGCCCGGGTGGAACAGCCGCGTGACGCATTCGTAAACCATGAACACGGCCACGCCCACTAGAATCAGCGCGCTCGTGTAGCCACCCAGCACCTCGACCTTCCAGGTGCCGAAGGCGAAGCGATCGTCATGGCGGAGCCGGCGCGCAAAGGCATACGCCGCGACGGACAGCCCCAGGGCGATCACGTGCGAGCTCATGTGCCACCCGTCTGCGAGCAGCGCCATCGAATTGAATTTCCAGCCCGCCAGCAGCTCCACCAGCATGGTGACCGCCGTGAGCAGCACGACCCAGCGCGTCCGCCGCTCGGCGAGCGGATTGACCTCATCGAACTGGTGGGTGTGCGCCACTTTGGTGCCCGGCGTGTCGCTGGTCATGCGCGGTTCGTCCCGATCGCTGCGGATTGACCCCGTATACTCCGCGCCACTATAAACCAGCCGGACCGGCCTCCCATGCAGCGAGCGATCCGTAACCATCATTTCGCCTTCATCCGCGACTTCGCGACCCGCTGGGACGCGCTGGCGCTGATCGTGGCGCTCGGGGTGGTGGCTTTCCTGGCGGAGGCCAGCCGCGGTCTGCTGGCACCGCTCTCACAGCTGGATGCCACGCCACTCTCACTCGCCCCCGTGCACCTGCCCGTGTATGCAGCCCGCACCACGCTGCGCATGTTCGCAGCAATGGTCCTGTCGCTGGCTTTTACGCTCAGCTATGCGACCTGGGCCGCCAAGAGCGCACGGGCCGCGAAGCTGCTTATCCCGCTGCTCGACATCCTGCAGTCAGTGCCGATCCTTGGTTTCATATCCATCACCGTGGTGTTCTTCATGTCGCTGGTGCCCGGCCGCGTGCTGGGCGCCGAATTTGCCGCGATCTTCGCGATCTTTACGAGCCAGGCCTGGAACATGGCCTTCAGTTTCTATCAGTCATTGCGAACCGTACCCACGGAACTGGAAGAAGCCGCCGCTTCATTTCACCTGACGCCGTGGATGCGCTTCTGGCAGCTCGAGGTCCCTTTTGGCCTGCCGGCACTGGTCTGGAACATGATGATGTCGATGTCGGGGGGCTGGTTTTTCGTAGTCGCCTCCGAATCGATCAGCGTCGGCCACACCTCCGTGGCCCTGCCCGGGATCGGCTCCTACATTGCCTTGGCGATCCAGCAGCGCAATCTGCACGCCATCGGCTGGGCCATCGCGACCATGGGGCTGGTGATCCTGGTCTACGACCAGCTGCTGTTCCGGCCGCTGATCGGCTGGGTCGATCGCTTTCGCGTCGAGCAGGAACCGGGGATGGAGCCGCCGGCGTCCTGGGCGCTGACGATGATGCGCCGCTCACGCCTGATCAGCGGCCTGACCGTGCTGTTCTACAGCGCCGTGCGCTGGACCAGCTGGGCGAGCGCGCCGCACGAGGCGCTGCGCCCGCATGGCGCACCTGCGCCACGCGCCCGCTGGCGCGGCTGGGGGCTGATATGGCCGGCGCTGCTGCTGGCCATCGTTGCCCTCGCGCTGCGCAAGCTCGCCCAGACACTTTTCGCCCAGACGCAGCTCGCGGAACTGCGGACGGTGGGTCTGCTCGGGCTCCTGACCATGGTACGCGTGGTGGTGCTCATCGGCCTGGCGAGCCTGCTGTGGGTGCCGGTCGGCGTCTGGATCGGGATGCGCCCGCGCGTGGCCCAGTGGGTGCAACCCCTGGCCCAGTTTCTCGCGGCATTTCCCGCCAATCTGCTGTTCCCGCTGGCGGTGTATGCGATCGTTGCCTGGCAGCTGAACCCCGATCTGTGGCTGAGCCCGTTGATGATTCTCGGCACCCAGTGGTACATCCTGTTCAACGTCATTGCCGGAGCGTCCGCCATGCCCTCCGAGCTCCGGCGTGCCGCGCAGAATCTGCGTGTGGGCGGCTGGCTGTGGTGGCGGCGCGTGGCCCTGCCGGGAGTCATGCCTTACTTCGTGACCGGCGCGATCACCGCGTCGGGTGGCTCCTGGAACGCCGCGATCGTTGCGGAACTGGCGAGCTGGGGCAGCACCAAGGTGCGCGCCCACGGCCTCGGCGCCTATATTGCGGACGCCACGGCGGCGGGCGACTTCCACCACATTGTCCTTGGCATCGCCACGATGTGCCTGTTCGTGGTCGCCATCAACCGCCTGTTCTGGCGCCCGCTGTACTACTACGCGGAACGCCGCTATCGCCTGAGCTGAGAATGCCGGAGCCCACTACATGAACGCCATGCCGCTGCTGCAGGTCGATGCCGTCGCCAAGTCCTTTGAAAAACCGGACGGCCAGGAACTGCTGGTGCTCGAAGGGGTGAACCTGCAGCTCTTCGAAGGCCAGATCATCGGCCTGCTGGGTCGCTCCGGATCCGGGAAGTCCACGCTGCTGCGCCTGATTGCCGGCCTGGCGGCGCCCACCCGCGGGCAGTGTAATTATCTGGGCGTACCCGTGGACGGACCTGCGGTCGGCATCTCCATGGTGTTCCAGAGCTTTGCGCTGTTCCCCTGGCTCACGGTCTACGAGAACGTGGCCCTGGGGCTCGAGGCGCAGCGCCTGCCGCGCCCGGAGATCCGCAGCCGCACCCTGGCCGCGATCGACCTCATCGGTCTCGACGGCTTCGAATCCGCGTATCCGCGCGAGCTCTCCGGAGGCATGCGCCAGCGCGTGGGCTTCGCGCGCGCGCTGGTCGTGCACCCCAACATCCTGCTGATGGACGAACCCTTCTCGGCCCTCGATGTCCTCACCGCCGAGACCCTGCGCACCGATTTTCTTGACCTGTGGTCCGAGGGGCGCATGCCGATCAAGGGGGTCATCCTCGTCACCCACAACATCGAGGAAGCGGTGCTGATGTGCGATCGGGTGCTGGTGTTCGGCAGCAATCCGGGGCGCGTGCTCTCAGCAATCGAAGTCAGCCTGCCGCAGCCCCGCAATCGCCTCGATCCGGCGTTTCGCGAACTGGTGGAGCGGATCTATGTCGAGATGACCGCGCGCATGAGCGGCGTGCGCGCCGACGTCCGCACCGAATTCTTCCCCGGACAGGGCATCGGCAGCGTCCTGCCGCACATCTCATCCAACGAGCTGTCGGGCCTGCTCGAGGCCGTCGCCGCCGAGCCCTTCAGGGGCAAGGCCGACCTGCCCAAGATCGCCACCGACCTGCAGATGGAGATCGACGAGTTATTCCCGGTCGCCGAAACGCTGCAGATGCTGCGCTTCGCCGAACTCGAAGGCGGTGATCTGAAGCTCACCGAAGCAGGGACTGCCTTCGCCAACGCGGCCCTGGACGAGCGCAAGCGCATCTTTGCGCGCCAGCTCCTCACCTACGTGCCACTCGCCGCCCATGTGCGCCGGGTGCTCGATGAGCGCGCCTCGCACGTGGCCCGCAAGAGCCGCTTCATCGACGAGCTGGAGGATTTCATGACCGAGGACGACGCGGAGCAGACGCTGCGCGCGATCATCGGCTGGGGACGCTACGCCGAAGTCTTTGCCTACGAGGACGAGAGTGCCCGCTTTACGCTGGAGAATCCGGCCTGAAGAGGCGATCGGCTTAGGTCCGGATCCTCAGGCGGACCTCCCCAGTACGACATGCGTGACGCTGGGCATAGCCACATGCCGGATGCAGCGATACCCAAGCTCCACCGAGTTGAGGCCAGCGAACAGGCGTTCGCCGGAACCGAGCAGGACCGGAGCGATGGCCAGATGCATCTCGTCCACGAGTCCCGCGCGCAGGTACTGCTGGATCGTCGCGACACCACCGCCCAGCCTGATGTCTTGTCCACCGGCGGCTTCGGTGGCGCGCTTCAGCGCGGCGTGAATACCGTCAGTGACAAAATGAAACGTCGTGCCGCCATCCATCGTGATCGTCGCGCGTGGATGGTGGGTCAGTACGAAGACTGGCACGTGATAGGGCGGGTTCTCGCCCCACCAACCCTTCCACGCGTCATCGACCCAGGGCCCCCGGATCGGCCCGAACATGTTCCGGCCGAGGATCCAGGCACCGATGTTGGAAAATCCGGCCGCCGCGAAATCGTCGTCAATGCCGGTATCGCCACCTCCACCGCCGAACATTTTTTGAAACGTCCGCGTCGCAAACGCCCATTCGTGCAACGCTCGGCCACCAATACCAAGGGGGTTGTCAGCGTCCTGGCGGGGACCTGCGCCGTACCCGTCCAGGGACAGGGCGAAGGCGTGAATGCGGAGTTTGCTCATCGGTACATCCTCATTATAGGTCGATCAGCTCCACCTCGTCCGCATCGATCGGCTCACCGAGGAATCGGCCGCCCACGCCCGCAAAGCGCGCGGGCCCGTCCGTGGCCAGAAAACCCAGCTCCCCTCGGGGCGGTACGCCGGCATCCCCGGCCCACAACAGCCCGCGCCGTCCAAGCTCCGCGCGCACCGCGGCCGCCGTCGTCGCGGCGGAATCGACGATGCGCAGGCGCGGTCCGACGGTCGCGGCAATGACGGGCTCGAGTACCGGAAAATGCGTACAGGCCAGCACCAGCATGTCAGGCGCGGCCGGGCCCGCCTCGCGGAGCGGCGCCAGATAGCGCGTGGCAGTGGCCATTGCCACGGCCCCTTCGGTCCAGCCCTCCTCGGCCAGGGCAACGAACAGGGAGCAGGCAATTGCGGAGACCTGCGCATCGGGGCGGATGGCCAGGATCGAGCGCGTATAGGCGCCACCGTGCACGGTGCTCTCCGTGCCCAGCACGACGATGCGTCCGCTCGACGAGCCGGCGCACGCCGCCTTTGCTCCAGGCTCGATCACGCCGATCACCGGCAATTCGGCATAGCGCTCCTGCAGGGCGGGTAATGCAGCCGCCGAAGCGGTGTTGCACGCGACGACCAGGCACTTGATGTCGCGGCCCACCAGTTCGTCCGCTGCCTGCAGCGCGTAGCGCACCACCGTGTGCTCGCTCTTGGTGCCATAGGGCAGGCGTGCCGTGTCACCGAGGTAAAGAAACGATTCCTGGGGCAATGCGGCGCGCAGCGCACGCAGCACGGTGAGTCCACCGACGCCCGAATCGAATACGCCAATCGGCCGCCGGGCGAGAGGCGTCTCGCTCCTGAAACCCCTACTCACCCGGCCCTCAGGATTCAGGCCGCAGCTGCGGAAACAGCAGCACGTCGCGGATCGAGGCGGAATCGGTCAGGAACATCACCAGGCGATCCACGCCGATTCCAAGGCCGGCGGTCGGCGGCATGCCGTACTCGAGCGCCCGGATGTAGTCGGCGTCGTAGTGCATCGCTTCGTCATCGCCGGCTTCCAGGCGCGCCACCTGCGCGCGAAAGCGCGCCGCCTGATCCTCGGAATCGTTGAGTTCTGAAAAACCATTGGCCAGCTCGCGCCCCGCGATGTAGAACTCGAAGCGATCGGTCAGAAAGGGGTCGGCATCGTTGGCGCGTGACAGGGGCGACACTTCCGTCGGGTAGGCGCACACGAAGGTCGGATCGAGCAGCGCGTGCTCGGCGGTCCTGCCGAAGATCTCGATCTGGAGCTTGCCGGCACCGTCGGCCGGCTTGTGGCCGAGTCCCAGCCGGTCGCAGGCGGCGCGCAGGTAAGGCACCTCGCGCAGCCGGCTGCGCTCGAGTTCCGGATTGTGCTCGCAGATCAGCTCCTCGACCGTCGCCCGCCGGAATGGCTGGGACAGGTCGTAGTCCCGTCCCTGGTAACGGACCACGCGGGTGCCGAGCAAGGCGTCGCACAGGCCGCGCAGCAAACGCTCGATGAGCTCCATGAGCTCCTGATAGTCGCTGTACGCCCAGTACAGCTCGAGCATCGTGAATTCCGGGTTGTGCTGGGTCGACAGTCCCTCGTTGCGGAAGTTGCGGTTGATCTCGAACACGCGCTCCAGGCCGCCGACGATGAGCCGCTTCAGATAGAGCTCCGGGGCAATACGCAGGTACATGGTCTGATCGAGCGCATTGTGGTGCGTGACGAACGGGCGCGCCGCCGCCCCGCCCGGAATGGGTTGCATCATCGGCGTCTCGACTTCGAGGAAATCGAGCGCCTCAAGCGCATCGCGCAGGTAGCGGACGATCGCGCTGCGCGAGCGAAACACGGCGCGGCTCGACTCGTTCATCACCAGATCGACGTAGCGCTGGCGGTAGCGCGTTTCGGTGTCGGCAAGCCCATGCCACTTGTCGGGCAGCGGCCGGAGGGATTTGACCAGGAGCTTCAGGCCGGCCACGCGTACCGTCAGCTCGCCGGTGCGGGTGCGAAACAGCGGGCCCACGGCGCCCACGATGTCCCCGACATCGTACCCCTTGAACGCCTCGTAGGCGGCCCCGAGGGCCTCTTCCTGCAGGAACAGCTGGATCGCCCCGCTCCGGTCGGCGAGCTTGGCGAAACTCGCCTTGCCCATCAGGCGTTTGAACATCATGCGGCCGCCGACGCGCACCCGCACCGGATTGGCCTCGAGCCAGGCGGCATCGCGCTCCTGGTAGGTGCTCAGCAGATCGGCGGCGAGCGCATCGCGCCGGAAATCGTTGGGAAAGGCCGGCCCCTGCGCGCGGAGCGCCGCGAGCTTGACACGGCGCTCGGCAATCAGCCGGTTTTCCTCAGGCTCGGCGCCCGGCGGCTCTACGTTCGTCACAATCCCGCCTTCAGACTGGCTTCCATGAACTGATCCAGGTCCCCATCGAGCACCGCGCCGGTGTTGCCCACCTCGACGCCCGTGCGCAGATCCTTGATGCGCGACTGATCGAGCACGTAGGAGCGGATCTGGTGGCCCCAGCTGACGTCCGATTTCGTGTCCTCGAGCACCTTGGCCGCTGCGTTGCGCTTGTTGACCTCGAGTTCGTAGAGTTTCGCCTTCAGCATTTTCATCGCCGTCGCGCGATTCTTGTGTTGGCTGCGCTCGTTCTGGCAGGCGACGACGATGCCGCTGGGCATGTGGGTGATGCGCACCGCCGATTCGGTCTTGTTGACGTGCTGGCCGCCCGCGCCGCTGGAGCGGTACACGTCCATGCGCAGGTCCGCCGGGTTGATCTCGATCGCGATGTCATCGTCGACTTCCGGAGAG
>DATFUG010000086.1:0-3507 GCA_035261025.1 Steroidobacteraceae bacterium
CATCGAGCGCGGCATCCTGGCGCAGGGCGTCCGCGGCCAGGTCGAGCAGCCAGGAGCGAATCACCGTACCCGAACGCCAGGCCTCCGCGACCGCGGCGATGTCGTAGCCGAAATCGGCCTTCGCATGCAGCAACGCCAGGCCCTCCGCATAGGCCTGCATCAGTCCGTATTCAATGCCGTTATGCACCATCTTGGCGTAGTGGCCGCTGCCCGTGGGCCCGCAATGCACCCAGCCGCGCTCGGGAGCGGGTGCCAACGCCCGAAAGATCGGCAGCAGGGACTCAATGGCGCCCTTCGGGCCGCCAAACATCAGCCCATAGCCGTTCTCCAGACCCCACACGCCGCCTGAAACCCCGACATCGATGAAATTCAGGCCCTGCGCCGCGAGCTGCGTCGAGCGGCGCAGGGTATCGAGATAATCCGTGTTGCCTCCGTCGATGATCGCGTCGCCCGGTGAAAGCAATGCGGCGAGCGCGCGGATGGCCCCTTCTGTGATCTCGCCCGCAGGCAGCATGATCCACACCGCACGGGGGGCGGTGAGTGACGCCACCGCTGCGGCCATGGTGGCGGCGACCTGGACGCGCGCCTCGTCCGCGAGCGCTGCGCCGGCCCCCGCCGCAGCGTCGTAGCCGATGACCGGGATGCCTGAGCGCGCCAGGCGCCGCAGCATGTTGGCGCCCATGCGCCCGAGGCCGATCATGGCCAGAGCGGGAACGGCTGCTGCGGTCACGATTGCAATTCCATACGTCCACTCCAGGGAGTCACGGCGAATCCGCTCATTCTACCTGCCGGACGCGTAGCCAGGCGTGTCGCTCCTGGGACATGCTACCGCTGATGGTGACCCGCCCTCCCGCCGGCCGATCGCGCGCCCTGCGCCATGGCGTGGCGCGCGCGATCTCAAAGCGGGGCCTGGGGTCACGTACCCAGGCCGCGCGCTGGGTGCACGAAGGACGCGTCCGGGTGAACGGGAAAGTCGTGCACGACGCAGAATTTCCGGTGCGGCCAGATCTCGATCGCGTCGAGATTGATGAGCAGGAGTGCCTCACCGCGCCGCGACGGGTCCTGATGCTGAACAAGCCGCGTGGCCTGGTCACGACCCGGCAGGACGAGCGTGGCCGTGACACGGTCTATCGCTGCCTGGCAGACGCTACGCTCCCCTGGCTGGCGCCTGTCGGGCGGCTCGACAAGGCGAGCGAGGGGCTGCTGCTGTTCAGCAACGACCCTGTCTGGGCGGCCCGCATCAGCGACCCCAGGACAGGGCTCCCAAAAACTTACCACGTACAAATCGACTGCCTGCCTGGCCGAGCACTACTCGCCGCAATCCGGCGTGGCGTTGTCGTGGACGGCGAGCCCTTGAGCGCGGATTCCGTACGCCTGCTGCGCAGCGGAGCCCGCAATGCCTGGCTGGAACTGGTGCTGCACGAAGGCCGCAACCGGCAGATTCGCCGCTTGCTGGCGGCATTCGAGGTTTCGGTACTGCGCCTGGTGCGGGTGGCGGTGGGTCCGCTGTCGCTGGGCGAGTTGCCCAAGGGCCAGTGGCGAATGCTCAGCCCGAAGGAGATGGCTTCCCTGTAGCGTCAGGCCCCCGCTGCCGCCCGGGCCCCTACTGCATGTGCTGGCCACCGTTGATGGCGATGTTGGCACCCGTCACGAACGCGGCTTCTTCGCTCGCCAGATAGGCCACCAGACCGGCAACCTCCTCGGGTTTGCCCAATCGCCCCATCGGAATCTGCGGGATGATCTTGGTATCCAGCACTTCCTTCGGGATCGCCATCACCATCTGCGTGCCGATGTATCCGGGCGAAATCGTGTTCACGGTGACGCCCTTGCGTGCCACTTCCAGCGAGAGGGCCTTGGTGAAGCCGTGCATGCCGGCCTTGGCGGCGGAGTAGTTGGTCTGTCCGAACGCGCCCTTCTGGCCGTTCACCGAGGAGACGTTGATGATGCGGCCCCACTGGCGCTCGACCATCCCGTCGCACACCTGCTTGCACATGTTGAAGCAGGAATCGAGATTCGTGTGGATGACCGCGTCCCAATTGACGCGATCCATCTTCCTGAAGGTCATGTCGCGGGTGATGCCGGCATTATTGACCAGCACGTCGATGGGACCGACTTCCGCCACGACCTTCGCCACGCAGGCTGCGCAGGAACTCCAGTCCGTCACGTCGCAGGCGTAGGCGTGGAAACTGAAACCGCGCGATTTCATGCCGGTGAGCCACGCGGCGGATTTGGTGTTGCCCGGCGAATACGTGGTGACCACGATATCGCCCAGGGCGGCCAGCTTGATGCAGATGGCTTCGCCGAGTCCCCCCATGCCGCCTGTGACCAGTGCTATGCGTTTTGTTGCCACGATCAGCGCCCCCGTTCTCCAGTTATAGCGACTACGCCTCTGGCGCGACGCCCCTAGCGTTCGACTGCCAGCGCGACGCCCATGCCGCCGCCGATGCACAGGCTTGCCAGCCCGCGATGCGCATCACGCCGCACCATCTCGTGCAGCAGCGTGACCAGGATCCGGCAGCCCGAAGCGCCGATCGGATGACCGATCGCAATGGCGCCGCCGTTGACATTGATTTTCGAGGTATCCCAGCCCATCTTGCGATTGACGCCGATGGCCTGCGCGGCGAAGGCCTCGTTGATTTCCATCAGATCCAGATCCGCGTGCGTCCACCCGGCCTTCTGCAGGCACAGCTGGCTGGCCGGCACCGGACCCATGCCCATGATTTTCGGATCCACGCCGGCCGAAGAGTAGGCCATGACGCGGGCCAGGGGCTTGAGCTTAAGCTCGCGCGCCTTTGAAGCCGACATCATCAGCACGGCCGCCGCACCATCGTTGAGACCCGAGGCGTTGCCGGCCGTCACGGTGCCGTCCTTGCTGAATGCGGGTTTGAGTTCCGCCAGCGCCTCGGCGGTGGTGCCCAGGCGGATGTATTCATCGCTCTCGAAGCGCACCGTGGCTTTCTTCATGGCGATCTCGACCGGGACGATTTCATCCTTGAAGCGCCCGGCCCGCTGCGCGGCCTCGGCCTTCTGCTGCGAGGCGGCCGCGAACTCGTCCTGTTCGCGGCGCGAAATCCCGAACTGGCTGGCGACGTTTTCCGCCGTGGTGCCCATGTGGATGTTGTTATACGCATCCCACAGGCCGTCGACGATCATGCTGTCGATCAGCTTGGCCTCGCCCATGCGAAAGCCATCGCGCGAGCCGGGCAGTACATGGGGTGAGGCGCTCATGTTTTCCTGGCCACCGGCAATCACGATCTCGGCATCGCCGCAGCGGATCGCCTGCGCCGCCAGGTGGGTCGCTTTCAGGCCGCTCCCGCAGACCTTGCCGATCGTCATGGCCGGAACGCTGTCGGGCAGGCCGGCACGAATGGACGCCTGGCGCGCCGGGTTCTGGCCGCAGCCCGCGGTGAGCACCTGTCCCATGATCACTTCGGAAATCTGGCCGGCGGCCACACCGCTCCGTACGAGCAAGGCCTTGATGACCTGGGCACCCAGATCAGAGGCGGC
>DATFUG010000087.1:0-5415 GCA_035261025.1 Steroidobacteraceae bacterium
ATCACGCGACGCAGCGCGCCCTCGAGCTCGCGCACGTTGGAGCGGATGCATTTCGCTATAAAAAAGGCCACTTCCTCGGGTAATTCCACCCCGACGAGCTGCGCCTTGCCGAGCAGGATCGCGACACAGGTTTCCAGATCCGGCGGCTCGATGGCGACCGTCAGGCCCCAGCCAAAACGCGATTTGAGCCGCTCCTCCAGGCCCTCGACTTCCTTCGGATAACGATCGCAGGTGAGGATCACCTGGTGCTGGCCTTCGATCAGTGCATTGAAGGTGTGGAAAAATTCTTCCTGCGAGCGATCCTTGCCCGCGAAGAACTGGATATCATCGATCAGCAGCGCGTGCAGGGTGCGATAGGTGTTCTTGAACTCATTGATGGTGTTGTGCTGGAGCGAGCGCACCATGTCGCTGACGAAGCGCTCGGAATGCACGTAGGCGATGCGCGCTTCGGGCTTGCGCTCGCGGATCAGGTGGCCGATGGCGTGCATGAGGTGCGTCTTGCCCAGGCCCACGCCGCCGTAGATGAACAGCGGGTTGTAGGCCGAGCCCGGATTTTCGGCCACCTGCTGCGCGGCGGCCTTGGCGAAGTGATTGCTCTTGCCTTCGATGAAACTGCCGAAGGTGAAATTCGCGTTCAGCGGTACGCCGGCGAATGCCGCGCCGCGCACGGGCGCCACCGTCGTGGTTGCAGGCGTCTCCTGCAGTGCGGCGGCCGGCAGTTCCCGCGAACCGATCTCGATGGTCACGGGCATGCCCCCATCGGCACGCAGGATCGCTTCGATGCGCGCGAGCAGGTTGGCGCGCACCCAATCGACCACGAAGCGGTTGGGTGCGAGCAGGCGCAACCGCTCGCTGCTTTCCACGGCCTGTAGTGGCCTCACCCAGGTGTTGAATTGCTGTTCGGGCAGCTCGCTTTCGAGCGCGCCGACACAGCGGGACCACGTTGCGCTCAAGCGGCACGCTGCCTTCAGGTCTGCTGTGGAACGGAAAAGGGGTCGAAGTCTATACCGATAAGCGGCCAGCCCGGAAGCGTTCGCGTATTGACATGCCGCGGCCCCGAACGTACCCTGCCCGCCCATTTTTCGCTGGCGCTCCGGACCTCACTTCAGCCATGAAACGCACCTATCAGCCCAGCAAGGTCCGCCGCGCCCGCACCCATGGTTTCCGCGCCCGGATGGCCACCAAGAACGGCCGCAAGGTGCTCGCGCGGCGACGCGCCAAAGGCCGCAAGCGGCTGATCCCCTAGAGAATTTGTGACCGCTGGCGAATCCAGCAATGGGCCGGATCGCCCGAGCTTGCGGTTCCCGCGTACCCAGCGCCTGCGCCGGCCGGCTGAGTTCAAGGCGGCCTACGGGCAGGGCCGGCGCTTCGGGAACGAGCTGCTGTCGGCATCGGTCCGTCCCAATGAGCAAGGCGATGCGCGCCTCGGACTATCGATCGCGGCGCGCACCGTCGGCGATGCGGTCCACCGCAACCGGCTGCGGCGGCAGATCCGGGAGAGTTTTCGCCTGCAACGGCACGCGCTGCCGCCGGTGGATATCGTGATCGGCGCGCGCGAGGGCGCGCGCGGCGCGGCCAACGGGGCCGTGCGCGAGAGCCTGCAGGTCCTCTGGAAGCAGATCATAGAAGCATGGGCAAAACGCTAGTTCAGCAGCTGATCCGCCTCTACCAGCGCGCCTTGAGCCCGCTGCTCGGGCCGCGCTGCCGCTACTATCCGAGCTGCTCGCAATACGCGCTCGAGGCGCTCGAAGAGCACGGCGCGCTGCGCGGGCTGTGGCTCGCGCTCAAGCGCATCGGCCGCTGCCACCCGCTCCATCCCGGTGGCTTCGATCCGGTGCCACCGCGCCACGGTCCGCGGGCAGGACATGTTCCCCAAGGTTAATCTGCGCATGATCGTGTGGGCGACGCTGGCGATGGCGTTGCTGATGAACTACGTCACCTGGCTGCACGATTACCCGCCCGCTCCGCCAGAGGCCGTCACCGCGGCACCTGCAAATGGTAGTGGCCCGGCCGCGGCGCCGGCCCTCGGGGGTTCGGTGCCGGTGCTCGCCGCTCCCGCGGCCAGCCCGTCACAACCGGTGGCCGCACTCGCTACGCCCGCAACGGCGGCCGTGGCGCCCATCGCCCCGCGGGTGCATGTGGTGACCGACGTTCTGGATGTCGAGGTCAGCCTCGCCGGCGGAGAACTGACGCGCGCCGATTTGCTGGCCTACGCTCAGGTCAAGGGCGCTCAGGAGCGGGTGCGCCTCCTCAACCGCGACAGCGAGCAGAGCCTGTTCGTGCTGCAGTCGGGCCTCCTGGGTGCCGCCGGCACGCCGATGCCCACCCACCTGGCGCTGTTTAACACGCAAGCCCGTGAGCTGCGGTTGGGCGCAGGCCAGGACGAGCTGCGCCTGCCGCTCACCTGGAGCGACGGCGCGGGCGTGACGGTGACCAAGACCTACGTGTTCCATCGCGGCCGTTACGCAATCGAGCTCGACTATCAGGTGCGCAACGCTTCGGCGGCGCCGTGGCAGTTCGCGCCCTACGCGCAGATCCTGCGCAACAATGATCCGGTCGCCACCTCCTACTTTCATCCTGAAAGCTACGCCTACAAGGGCCCGGCGTACGACGACGGCAAGAAATACCAGAAGCTCAAGCCCGGCAAGGACGCAACGACGCTCGATGCGCAGGTCAGTGGCGGCTGGATCGCGGCGCTGCAGCACCATTTTGCCGCGGCGATCGTGCCGCCGGCGGGCGAGGCGTGGCATTACCTGCTGACCACGCGGGGTGTTGAATACCAGTTCACCGCCACCGGGCCGTCACAGCAGCTGGCACCCGGCGCGACCAGCCACCTGCGCGAGACGCTGTTCGTGGGACCGAAGCTCCAGCACCAGCTCGAGCAGGCGAGTCCCAGGCTGTACCTGGTGACTGACTACAACTGGCTCAGCGTGGTGGCGCAGCCGCTGTTCTGGCTGCTCGACAAGGTGCATAACGTGGTCGGCAACTGGGGCTGGACCATCATGGTCACGACGCTCCTGCTCAAGCTCCTGTTCTATCCGCTCTCGGAAGCGAGCATGCGTTCGATGGCGCGCATGAAGGCGCTGCAGCCGCGCATCAAGCTGCTGCAGGAGACCTACAAAGACCAGCGCGACAAGCTCGGCAAGGCGATGATGGAGCTCTACCAGCGCGAAAAAGTGAATCCGGTCGCCGGCTGCCTGCCGATGCTGATCCAGTTCCCGGTGTTCATCGCCTTCTACTGGGTGCTGCTCGAGAGCGTGGAGATGCGCCAGGCGCCCTTTGTGGGCTGGATCGGTGATCTGTCGGCGCGCGATCCGATCTTCGTCCTGCCCGCGCTGATGGCGGTCGGGAACTACATCAATTTCAAGCTCAACCCGCAGATGGGTGATCCGACGCAGCAGAAAATGTTCATGTTCATGCAGCTCGGGATGCCGGTGATGTTCGCCTTCATGCCCTCAGGCCTCGTGCTGTACTGGACCACCAACACGGTGCTGTCGATCCTGCAGCAGTGGAACATCAACCGCCGCATCGCCGCTCAGACCAAGGCGCGCGACTAGCGCACGCGCCGACTGCGCAAGGCGCCCCGTGACCGACCCGAGCGCAACCCGGAATCAGACCATCGTCGCCGCGGCCACGCCGCCGGGCCGGGGCGGCATCGCGATCGTGCGTCTCTCGGGGCCGCTGTGCACGGCCATTGCCTTGAGCGTGCTGGGCCGGCTGCCGCCGGCACGCCACGCCACGCCGTCGCGCTTCCTCGCCGGCGACGGCACTGCCCTCGATGAGGGCCTCGCGCTGTATTTTCCGGCACCGCATTCCTACACCGGCGAAGACGTGCTCGAGCTGCACGGCCACGGCGGTGCGCTGCTGGTCGAGTCGCTGATTGCGCGCGCGGTCGCGCTCGGCGCGCGGCGCGCGCAGCCCGGGGAGTTCACGCTGCGCGCCTATCTGAATGAAAAACTCGACCTGGCGCAGGCCGAGGCCGTCGCCGACCTGATCGACGCCGGGAGCGAGGCGGCGGCGCGCGCCGCGCTGCGCTCGCTCCAGGGCGAGTTTTCCGCGCGGGTGCGCGCGCTCGATGAGGCGCTCGCCGAAGTGCGCGCGCACGTGGAGGCGACCATCGATTTTCCGACCGATGAGATTGATTATCTCGCCGACCGCGCGCTCACCGAGCGGCTCGCCGCCGTCCGCGAGTTGTGCGCCGCGCTGCAGGCCACCGCGCGGCAGGGGCGCCTCCTGACCGAGGGCCTCACCGTAGTGATCGCCGGTGCGCCCAATGCCGGCAAGTCGACGCTCCTCAATCGCCTCGCGGGCCACGATGCTGCGATCGTCACGGACATCCCCGGCACCACGCGCGACGTGCTGCGCGAGCGCATCCAGCTCGAAGGCGTGCCGCTCCTGCTGCTCGATACGGCAGGGCTGCGCGACAGCCGTGACGCGATCGAGGCCGAAGGCGTGCGGCGCGCCCGCGCGGCCATGACGCAGGCCGACCACGTGCTGTTCCTCGTCGATGCACTGCGCGATCCGGGCGCGGCCGGCTACGAGGCGGAGCGGGCGCGGATTCCGCCGCAGGTGCCGGTGACGATCCTATTTAACAAAATCGATCTGCTCACCGATCGGGCCAGTGGCGCCAGGGTCCTGCCCGGCCTCGCGAGCGTGGCGCAGCTGCGGATTTCGGCGAGCACCGGCGCCGGGCTCGATGAGCTGCGCCGGCACTTGCTCGAGGCCGCGGGGTACCGGTCCTCGGACTCCGGTGCCCTGTCGGCGCGCCGCCGCCATCTCGAGGCACTTGCGCTGACCGCTGCGCACCTCGACCACGCGGAGCGCCAGTGCCGCGAAGCGGGCGCGGGCGAGCTGGTCGCCGAGGAGCTGCGCGGCGCGCAGCGCGCGCTCGCTGAAATCACCGGTACGGGTACGGCCGAAGAACTCCTGGGCCGGATTTTCTCGGCCTTTTGCATCGGCAAGTAGGGTTACTCTGCAGGTCGCGGTTTGCATTGCGGAGTTGCGGGCAGTGCGGCACACTGAAGAAAAGGGCAGGCGTGCTGGGGACGCCGCTGGGGCCTGCCACTCAATGAAAATAATTTCAGGAAACATGACGCACCACTCGGCCTACTCTGCGCGCCCACCCGCCGCCCGCCACCGCCACCGCCACCGCCGCCCCGAGCGGAGCTGAAGCTCATGAGCCACAGCGCCAGCGCGGCCGTGCCGCTGACCACGCTCGACGATGACGCCTGGGATGACCTGCTCAGCTTCATCGAGGAGCGCCGCGTCATCCCGATCGTGGGGCCCGAACTGCTGCAGGTCGCCACCGAGCGCGGCCCCCGGCTGCTGCTCGACTGGGTCGCGGAGAAGCTGGCGGGACGCCTGAATGTGGACGTGCGGGAACTGCCCCAGCCCTACACCCTCAACGATGTGGTC
>DATFUG010000088.1:0-6832 GCA_035261025.1 Steroidobacteraceae bacterium
CTGCCTGGGGCTGGCAGAGGAGGCGGCTCGAGCGGGGGGGCTGGCTTGCGCCTGGCTCAATGCGGCGGATGAGGTGGCGGTTCAGGCCTTTCTCGACAAGCAGTTGAACTTTGGGGATATTCCGGGGGTCATTGACAGGGTTATGGCGCAAATGCCGGCGAGCCGAATGAGGGACCTGGATTCGGTGCTCGAAGCCGACGCCGGAGCGCGCCAATGTGCCGCGGCCGCGTTGAGCGAGTTTCATGCCGTGGGAATGAGGACGCCGGCGTGACTCTGACGTGGATGTCGCTGCCGGGTTTTCTGGTCCTCGTGTGTGTACTGGTGACCGTCCACGAGTTCGGCCACTACTGGGTGGCCCGCCGACTGGGCTTCAAGGTGGTGCGCTTTTCGGTCGGGTTCGGCCGTGCGCTCTGGACCCGCGTCGCGGGGCGCGATCAAACTGAATACGTGCTGGCCGCGGTGCCGCTGGGGGGCTACGTCAAGCTCCTGGATGAGCGCGACGGACCCGTACCGGCCGACCAGCTGGCGCGCTCCTTCACCCATCGCCCGCACTGGCAACGCATCACGGTGCTGCTGGCCGGCCCGGCCTTCAATTTCCTGTTCGCGATCTTGCTATTGACCGGCATGCTGCTGGTCTCCGGGAGCACGGAATTCCAACCCCTGCTGGGCACCGTGCGGCCCGATTCCCCAGCGGCACGCGCTGGCCTCCAGAGCGGTGATGAGATCGTGGCCGTCAACGGTCACGCGGTCAGTTCGCAGCGCGAGGTCTGGCTCGGTCTTCTGGACGGCGTCACCGGCGGGGATGCGCTGTCCGTCACCGTGCGCAATGCGGGTGGGCCAGAGCGACGCGCCCAATTCGATTTTGGCACGGCCGCCGAGCGGCGCGCCTTGTCCGACCCCGCCGTCGCGCTGGAAGGCCTCGGCCTGCAGTTTCGGGATGTGCCGGTACCTCCTGTGCTCGGTGCGGTGACCAGCGACGGGCCAGCAGCACGGGCGGGCCTCAGGCAGGGCGATGAGATCCTGAGTGTCAACGGCGAACCCGTGCACGACTTCGCTGGGCTGGTCGCCCTGGTGCGCGCCCACCCTGATACGACGCTTGCCGTGCACTATCGCCGCGCCGGCCTTGAGAGCACGACGCGCATCGCGGTGGGGAACGCCGTGGAGGAGGGCAAACGCATCGGGCGTATCCAGGTGGGCGGACCGCGACTGTCGAGTCTCCCGCCGGGAGGCATGGTGCGGCATGTCAGTCTGGGGCCGCTCGGGGCGCTGAGCGGCGCCTGTCGCGAGGCCTGGGGGATGACCGCGTTCCAGGCCCGCATGCTGTGGCGCATGCTGGCAGGTCACGTCTCTATCAAGAACCTGGGGGGGCCGATTGCCATCGCCCAGATGGCGGGCGATGCCGCAGCGGCAGGCGTCGAGCAGTTCCTGCGCTTGATGGTGATTATCAGCCTGCTGCTTGGCTTCATGAACCTGCTGCCCATACCGATACTCGATGGCGGGCAGATCGTGATGCAGACCATTGAGTGGCTCAAGGGTAGCCCGTTATCCGAGCGGGTACAGATCGTGGGGCAGCAGCTGGGCATCGTCATTGTGGTACTGCTCCTGGGCCTCGCCCTGTACAACGATATCTCACGTCAGTTTGGTTGACTTCCCCTTAGGTAACGGCAGTTGCGCATGAATTATCGCGCGGGTTTAACGGCGCTCGTCCTGCTTGTGTTTGCCGCCGCCGCGCCCGCGCCGCAGGCGCAGCAAGCGGGCGCATCGCTTCCTGAGGCGGCACCGCAGGCGCAGCCGGCGACCGCGCCGCCCCCGGAGGCGTCGCCGCCGGCGCAACTTCCGGCGCAAGGGCCGGCGGCAGCGCCGGTGCCAGCGCCGGTGCCACAGGCCGCGGACAGCGAATTCAAGGTCGGGGACATCAAGGTCGAGGGCCTGCAGCGCATCTCCGAAGGCACGGTGTTCAATTACCTGCCGGTCAACATCGGCGATAAGCTGACCCCGCAGCGCCTGCGCGAAGCACTGCGCGCGCTCTACGCCACCGGATTCTTCCGCGATGTCGCGCTGAGCCGCGACGGCAATACGCTGCTGGTCACGGTGCTTGAGCGGCCGTCTCTGGAGAGTGTGGAGATCAAGGGCAACAAGGACATCAAGACCGAGGATCTGCAGAAATCGCTCCGGAACGTCGGGCTGGCGGCGGGCAAGACCTTCAACCGCTCCACTCTCGAGGAGGTGACGCAATACCTCACCGACCAGTATTACAGTCGCGGCAAATACGCGGTGACGATCGATTCCAAGGTCGAGGAACTGGCCAACAACCGGGTGCGCGTCAACCTCGACATCAAGGAGGGAAGCCGCGCCAAGATCCGCCAGATCAACATCGTGGGCAATAAGGCGTTCAAGACCAAGGACATCCTCGAGACGCTGACGCTGAAGACCCCGAACTGGACCTCCTGGTACAAGCAGAGTGACCGTTACTCGCGTGAATCGCTCCAGGGAGATCTCGAAAAGATCCAGACCTATTACCAGGATCGTGGCTACGCCAATGCGCGCATCGATTCGGTGCAGGTCGCCATCTCTCCCGACAAGAGCGATGTCTTCATCACGGCCAATATCACCGAAGGCGTGGTCTACCGCATCTCGAGCGTCAAGCTCGCGGGCAACATGGTGGTGCCCGAGGCGCAGCTCAAGTACCTGGTGCTCGTCAGGCCGGGCGAGATCTACTCGCAGAAGGTCATCTCCGGCACACAGGAGCTGATCAAGAACCGCTTGGGAGCGGAAGGCTTCTACTTCGCGAAGGTCGAGCCGGTGCCGGCGATCGACGAGACCAAGCGGGAGGTTGCCCTCTCGCTGTTCGTGGACCCGGGCAACCGTGTTTACGTGCGTGAGATCAGCTTCAAGGGCACCACGCGCAGCAACGACGAGACCCTGCGGCGCGAAGTGCGCCAGCTCGAGGGTGCCTTGTTGTCCAATGTGGCCCTGGAGCGCTCCAAGCAGCGGCTCGAGCAGCAGCCATTCGTCGAATCGGCGGAGTTCGAGGCCAACCCGGTGCCGGGCACTCCGGACCTCGTCGACGTCGTGTTCACGGTCAAGGAGCGCGCGAGCGCCAGCATCAGCGGCGGCATTGGCTATTCCGCGTCCCAGAAATTCATGCTCAACGGCAGCTTCCAGGACAGCGACTTCATGGGAAGCGGGGACAGCGTCGCCCTGCAGCTCGACTCCGGGCTGTACAACAAGCTCTACAGCTTTGCCCACACCAATCCGTACCAGACCATCGACGGCATATCGCGCACGGTGTCGCTGAGTTACCGCAATTCGACGCAGTTCGTCTCGACCTCCTCGAATTTCAAGTCGCAGAATCTCGCCGTGGGGCTCAACTACGGTATCCCGGTGTCCGAGTTCCAGCGCCTCAATGTCGGAGTGTCCCTGCAGCGCGTCGATCTGCTGACCTACCAGGGGAGCAGCGCACAGCAGGCCGTCGACTGGGTACAGTCGAATGGCGGTTCCTATAACCGCGTGATCCTGTCCACCGTGGTGCTTGCCGACGGTACCGCGGTGACCACCGCCACCACGCTGTACGGGAGCAAGTTCAGCACGCTGGAGCTGAACACTGGATGGCTCTATGAGTCACGCAACCGTGGCCTGTTCGCCGACCGCGGCCAGCGTCACACACTGGGAATCAGCTTTGTGCCGAGTGGCAAGGTGCGCTACTTCGTCGCCAGCTACGAAAGCACCGTGTACATCCCGCTGGTGCTGCGAACCACGCTCTCGCTGGGCCTGAATCTGGCCTATGGCAAGAGCCTGGGAAGCACGACCGCGCTACCGCCCTACAAGCGCTTCTACGGCGGCGGTCCCGACACGGTGCGCGGTTACACCGAGAGCTCACTGGGTCCTGTGGACAGCAATGGCAACCCCTACGGTGGGAATCTGCTGACCACCGCGCGCGCGGAGCTGATTCTGCCCCTGCCGGCGAAATGGCAGACCAGCGCGCGCGCGACGTTGTTTTTCGACTACGGCAACGTGTTTTCCACGGATAACGTCAAGTATCTGGGCCGCGACCTGACGACCCCCGTAGACTACAAATTCAAGTATGATCAGCTCAAGAAGTCGGCCGGTATCGCGGTGCAATGGCTGGCCCCCTCGCTCGGCGTGTTCCGTTTCAGCTATGGCATACCGCTGAACAAGTACGCGGGCGACGCGGTGCATTTTGCCGATCGCACCGAGTCCTTCCAGTTTACGATTGGCGGTTCCTACTAGATTCCTTTAACCATCCGGCGGCGCACAGTGCCCGCCCTTTTCGGGGAGCAAAGCAGTGAAGTGTTCGTGGATAATTTCAGTCGCAGGGGTGTTGATGAGCATGGCAGCGATCGCGCCAGCCAACGCCGAAATCAAGATTGGTGTGGTCAATGCGACCAAGCTGATGCAGGAGGCTCCGCAGGCAAAGGTGGTCACGGAAGCCCTGCGCAATGAATTTGCCGGCAAGCAGAGGGAACTGACCGCTCAGCAGGCGGCGCTAAAGGCCAAGCAGGAGAAGTACGAGAAGGACGGCCCCACCATGAGCGCCGAGCAGCGCGTCAGGGCGGAGAAGGAACTGCGCGAGGGCAACCGCGATTACTCGCAGAAGCTGAACGACGTGCAGGAAGATTTCAATACGCGCCAGAATGAAGAGCTGTCGCGCCTGCAGAGCGCGATCGTCGCCGAGGTGCAAAGCTACGCGCTGTCGCAGAAGTTCGACCTGGTGCTGACCGACGGCGTGATCTTTGCCACCAATTCGCTCGACATCACCGCCGCGATTCTGGCCGGTCTCCAGGCCCGCGCGGCCGCCAGCCCACCCGGGGCGGCGCCGGCGGCGCCGGCTGCCAAGCCGAGCACGCCGGCCGCACCCACCAGCAAGTAGGACCGGACCGGCCGGAGTCGCCGATGAGCTTCGCGCTGGGCGAGCTGGCGGTGCGCTTTGGGTGCGAGTTGCGCGGCGATCCGGAGCTGCGCGTGGCGCACGTGGCGACGCTGGCCGACGCCGTTTCCGGTGATCTGGGGTTTCTCGCCAACCCGCACTACCGGCCACAGCTGGCGGCCACTCGCGCCACGGTGGTGGTGACCGACGCGGCGCACGCTGCGCTCAGTCCGGTGGCGGTACTCGTGAGCGCCAATCCCTACGCGACTTACGCGCGCATCGCGGCACTCCTGCACCCGGGGCCAGCTATTGCCGCTGGAGTCCATTCGAGTGCAGTCATCGATCCGTCCGCCCGCCTGGCAGCGAGCGCCAGTGTCGGCGCGCTGGCGGTGATCGGGCCAGGCGCGCTGATCGGTGAACGCGCGCGCATTGGGCCGGGCTGCCTCATCGGCGATGGGGTCGCCATCGGGGCCGATTGCCTGCTGCACGCCGGGGTTACGGTGATCGCCGGGGCCACCTTGGGCGAGCGGGTGCGGATCCATCCGGGCGTGGTGATCGGCTCCGACGGTTTTGGTTTTGCGCCGGATGCCGGCGCCTGGACCAAGGTGCCGCAGCTCGGCAGTGTGCGCATCGGAGCGGATGTGGAAATTGGCGCCAACACGACGATCGATCGCGGCGCGATCGGCGATACGGTCATCGAAGCCGGCGTCAAGCTCGATAACCAGATCCAGGTCGCCCACAATGTCTACATCGGCGCGCACACGGTGATTGCCGCCTGCGTCGGCATATCCGGCAGCACCCGCATTGGCGCGCGCTGCATGATCGGGGGAGCGGTGGGTATCGTCGGCCACCTGGACATCTGCGATGATGTGGTGGTGACGGGCATGTCGATGGTGTCCCGTTCGATCGGTGCGCCAGGCATCTACTCCGGTGGGATTCCGGCCGAACCGGCGCCGCTGTGGCGGCGACTGGTGGGCCGCTTCAAGCGCCTCGAGGCCCTGGCCGAACGGGTCCGGCGCCAGGAACGCAGCAACAACAGGAACCCAGCGTGATGAATGAACCGTTACAGCTCGACATCCATGCCATCCTGAAGCGGCTCCCGCACCGCTATCCTTTCCTGCTGGTCGACCGTGTGCTCGAGTGCGTGCCCGGCAAGAGCATCCGCGCGCTCAAGAATGTCAGCGTCAATGAGCCTTATTTTCCGGGGCACTTTCCGCATCGGCCCGTGATGCCAGGCGTGATCATCATCGAGGCGCTGGCGCAGGCCGCGGGCATCCTGGCCTTCGTTACCGCCGGGGTGTTTCCCGACGAAGACTCGGTGTTCTATTTTGTCGGCATCGACAAGGCGCGGTTCCGCCGGCCCGTGGAGCCTGGGGATCAGCTGATCCTCACGGCCACACTGGAGCGGAATCTGCGCGGCATCTGGCGCCTTGCGACGCGCGCCACGGTCGAGGGCGCCGAGGCCGCCTCCGCCGAACTGATGCTGGCGCCGAAAATTGCCGAGAACACGGCGGGAGAGACCGCTCCATGATCGATGCGCACGCGGTGGTCTCGCCGCAGGCCGAACTCGCCGCGGATGTCCAGGTCGGTCCCTTCTCGGTCATCGGGCCGGGCGTGCGCATCGGGCCGCGCACCCGCGTCGGTCCCCACGTGGTCATCAGCGGAGCGACGAGCATCGGTGCCGACAATCAGTTCTTCCAGTTCACCTCGATCGGGGACGCGCCGCAGGACAAGAAATACCGGGGAGAGCCGACGCGGCTCGAGATCGGCGAGCGCAATGTGTTCCGCGAGTGCTGCACGGTAAATCGCGGCACGGCGCAGGGCGAGGGCGTCACCCGGGTGGGTAACGACAACCTGCTCATGGCTTACACCCATGTCGCCCACGACTGCCAGCTCGGCAGCCGCATCGTCATGGCCAACTGCGCGACGCTTGGCGGCCACGTG
>DATFUG010000089.1:0-14496 GCA_035261025.1 Steroidobacteraceae bacterium
TGTCACCCACATCCGTTCAATTCGGCGGCCTCGGTTCATTGCTCTCCTACGACGTTCCGGCGGCCATCGCTGCCCTGTACACCACCGACCTGATCCTGGACGGCAATCACTACAACAAGAACTGGACCGTCAATGAGAAACTGACCAGCGCGTTTGTGCAGTTTGAACTGAAGACGAACTGGGGCCCAGTGCCGGTGTCTGGAAACTTCGGCGTCCAGGTCATACACGCGAGTCAATTCTCGACCGGATTTGACCAGGTTCAGGGCACCAATCCGATCGTCGTGACATTGGTTGGCCGCGGCGCCAGCTATACCGACGTGCTGCCCAGCATGAATCTGAATTTTGATCTCGGCCATGATATGCACTTGCGGGCCAGCGCCGGCAAGCAGATGGTGCGCCCACGGATGGAAGACATGGCGGGCAGTATTACGGCTTCGGTTTCAGTACTTGACCACCTCTGGTCCGGCTCGGCCGGAAACCCGGCACTCAGGCCGTGGCGCGCCGATGCTTTTGATCTGGCGTTCGAGAAATACTTCACCGGGGGCGGAATTTTTGAGCTCAACGCCTGGAAGAAGAAGCTGACCTCATTCGTTTATGAAAACGTTGGCGTCAATAATTTCGATTTCAGCAGCTTCAACAGTAACGGCGTCGTGCCGGCTTCCAACATCGGCTCTCTGTCGCTGCCCGTGAATGGATCTGGGGGCACGGCCAGAGGCATGGAGACCGCGCTAAGCCTGGAAGGCAAAACCGTGTGGTCGGGACTGGAGGGCTTTGGAGTCCAATTCAGCATGGCCTGGACGGAATCATCCATTCCGCCGGATCCCAGTACCGGACCCACGTTGCCGGGCCTATCCCCCAAAGTCCGATCCATGACCGGTTACTATGAACGGTTCGGGTTCTCGGCACGCTTGAGCGAGCGCTGGCGCTCACCTTACGTCGGCTCCGTGGCGTCCCTGTTCGGCCAGCGCGCCTATACGCAGATCGACGAGGACCGGCAGCTGGATGCGTCGGTGGGCTATGAATTCAAGAGCGGGCCGGCCAAGGGCCTGTCGCTACAGGTGCTGGCCTACAATCTGAATGATTCGCCCTACCGGACCATCGTCCAGACCGGTGGATTCAGCGTCCCGGGCATCTGGGAGAGGTATGGCCGCACGATTCTCGTTGGAGGGAGTTACAAGTACTAGGCCAACCGTCACCGCTTTATAGCGGCTTTGCCGGGCAGTACTTGGCGATGAAGTCGCGCTGCGTGGGCATGATGTCCACGCAGCGCTTGATGACGGTCTCGATATCGTCGAGATATTTCCGAATGGCTTCGGGAGTCTGGGTGTCCACGATCGGATCGTAGCTGCCGGGCACGATGCGCTGCCCGATCATCACCTGCAGCCAGCTTTCCTCCGCAAACAGTTCCTCGTTCTCCCGGAAGATCCGGCCGTTCTCGCGGAACAGCTCGATCTTGGCGCGCAACGTGTCCGGAATCGGCATGTTGCGGCAGTAATTCCAGAGCGGCGAATCATCCCGCTCGGTCGCGTAGTAGTGCAGGATGATGAAATCCCGCACGCGCTCATATTCGAAATCGCAACCGCGATTGAACTGGTCGATCTCCACGGCATTGAAACCATGATGCGGGAATAGCCGCATGAGCCGGACGATCGTCGACTGGATCAGATGAATGCTCGTGGATTCGAGCGGCTCGAGGAAACCGCTGGCCAGGCCCACCGCGACGCAGTTGCGGTTCCACAGGCGACGCCGCTTGCCGGTCCTGAAGGGGATCAGGCGCGGCGAGGCCAGGGGCTTGCCGTCCAGGTTTTCCAGCAAAATGGCGGTGGCCTCGTCTTCCTGCATGAACTGGCTCGAATAGACATGACCGTTGCCGGTGCGGTGCTGCAGCGGGATACGCCACTGCCACCCCGCGCTGTGGGCGGTCGATCGCGTGATCGGCAGCAGGACCTGATCCGATTCGCACGGCACCGCGATGGCCCGGTCGCAGGGGAGCCAGTGGCTCCAGTCCTCATAACCAGTGTGGAGCGCCTGTTCGATCAGCAACCCCCGAGTCCCCGAACAGTCGATGAACAGGTCACCGGCAACTCTTTCTCCGGAAGCCAGCACCACGGCCTCGATGAACCCGTCTGGTTCGCCCAGCACGGTGTCGACTATCTTTCCTTCGGTGCGGATGGCCCCGCGCGCCTCGCTGTATTGCCGGAGGAATCGCGCATAAAGGCTGGCATCGAAATGAAAGGCGTAGGCGATATCCGCCAAGGGTGATTTCTTCATCTCCGGCCGCCGGCGCATGAATTTCGCGTGGCGTGGAGCCATGGTGTTGATCGAGTACTGCCCGAGTTCGGGTGCCGCACCGAGTAGCCGCATCTTCAGCCAGTACTGGTAACACTTGAGAATGCCCCAGTTCTGGCCTATGCCGCCGAATCCATGGGTGTACCGATCGCCCAGTCGCCCCCAATTGACAAACTCGATGCCGAGCTTGAACGTGCCCTGCGTTTTGCTGACAAATTCATCTTCGTTCAGTTCGAGGGCAGCATTGAAGAACTTGATCGTCGGAATCGTGGCTTCGCCGACACCGACCGTGCCAATCTCGTCCGATTCGATCACCCGGATGTGATAGCCCGTAGTGAGGACCTTGGACAGCAGCGCGGCGCTCATCCAGCCCGCCGTACCTCCGCCGACAATCACCACGTCCTGAACGCGCTTCGCCATGCCCATGGCAGATTGTACCGCTGCGATGTCTTACAATGGGAGCATGAGAGGCCTCGTGCATGGATCGCGCAGCTCGATTCTGTTCGTGCTGCTCCTGGCTCTGGCCGCCGCGGCGATTCCGGTGCGCGCCGATCAACCCAGCGCCCGTGTGCAGGCGCTCCTCGCGCAGATGTCGCGCGAAGAGAAGATGGGAATTATCCGCGGCGGGCACGAGCCGGATGCGGTGTTCCAGGGCGAGGCGGGCTGGACCCACGGCGTGCCACGGCTGGGCATTCCGGATCTGCGTTTTGCGGACGGACCACCTGGCGTGCTGGTGCGTCATGAATCGACGGGTATGCCCTCCACGCTCGCCATGGCGGCGACCTTCAGCAGGGCCGAAGCGGCGGCGAATGGCGCGCTCATCGGCCGGGATGCGCGCGCGCTGGGCATCGATGTAATTCTCCAGCCGTTCATCAACATCTACCGCGATCCCACCTGGGAGCGCGCCTACAACACGCTCGGGGAAGACCCCGTCTTGACAGGGACGCTCGCGGCAGAATTTGTGGTCGCGGCGCAGGCTGCCGGCGTCATGGCGCAGGCCAAGCACTTCGTCGCCTATGACGGCGCCGAGGATGCGATCGTGGACGGGCAGACGCTGCGCGAGATCTACATGGAGCCCTTCAGGGCCGTCGTCGACGCCGGCGTGGCCTCCATCATGTGCGCCTACAGCAAGATCAACGGCACCTATTCGTGCGGTCACGATGAGGCGCTCAATCAGATCCTGCGCGGCGAGGACGGATTCCGCGGATTCGTGACCTCCGACTGGGGCGCGGCCCACGGCGCCGAATTCATCCGTCGCGGTATGGACATGGAGCAGCCGGGCACCGGACCGTCGGCCTACTTTGCGCTGGGCAAGGAACCTGACGAGCCGGCCATGTCGAAGGAAGAGGAGACCGATCTCGTCAACACCATGAGTACGGGCGCGCCGGAAGAGCAGCGCTTTCCGCTGCCGGAATTCACCGCCGGCGACACACCGCCGCTCGTTGGGGTGTCCAGGAACCTCGGCGAGGCCTTCGAACACGGCACGGTCAGTGACGCGGACATCGATCGCGCCGCCGCGCATGTGCTGACGCAGATGGAGCGCTTTGGGTGGCTTGATCACCCGCCCCGCCACTCCATGCAGCCGCAGGACACGGCGGCAAACGCACGGGTAATCCAGCGTACGGCCGAGCGTGCCGCGGTGCTGCTCAAGAACGAAGGTGTGCTGCCGCTGCGGCCCTCGGATCTCAAGTCCCTCGCCCTGATCGGGCCCGGCGCACTCCAGACTTTCGCCATCGTCAACGGGCTTGAACAATCCTACGGCCGCGCCGCGCGCGAAATTGGCGCGTGGCAGGCGCTCATGTCCATGGGCGGGGGCACCGGGCTCAGGCTTGCCGTGGGCGATGACATGACGGGCGTGCCGATCCCCGCTGATGCAATCACTCAGCTGACGCGGAGCGACGCCGCACCCACCCCCGCGGTCCCCGATACCCTCATTGACTACACGCACCGCTCCGGTGACCCCCTGCCTGCCGGCTCCAGCCGCCGCTGGAGCGGCACCCTGACGGCGCCTGTCGCAGGCGACTATGACATCAATCTGCAGCTGCTCGGGGCGACCGGCAAACTGGCGATCGATGGCCGTACCGTCGGAGCGATGGCCTGGTGGGGCGGACATGGCGAGATCGTGTTTGCCAACCGTGACAACGTCGTGCCGACCACGGACGGTCTCGACAACGTGCGCCGCCTGGTGAAGCTGAGCGCCGGGGAGCACGCATTTACGGTCGAGGTCAAGGCTGACGGCAGTGGCGATGCCGTGCAGGTTCGCCTCGCCTGGGTCACGCCCGCGATGAAGGAGCAGAATTTCGCCGAGGCGGTTGCGGCGGCGCGCGCCTCGAAGATCGCGGTCGTGTTCGCATGGAATCGCAATCGGCCGAACTTCGGCCTGCCGGGCGACCAGGATCGACTGATCGCGGCGGTTGCGGCCGTCAATCCGAACACGGTGGTGATACTCAATACCGGTCAGGCCGTGGCAATGCCCTGGCTCAAGGACGTGCGCGCGGTGCTTGAGATGTGGTACACGGGCGATGAAGGAGGCTGGGCGGCAGCGAATCTCCTGACGGGCAAGAGCAACCCCGCGGGACGATTGCCCTTCACCTGGCCGCGGCGTCTCGAGGACGGGCTGGCGAATGATCCGGCGCATCCCGAGCGCTCATCTGCCGGCATGGTGGGCAAGACGCAATACGCTGAGGGCGTGAATATCGGCTATCGGTGGTTCGACCGCGAGGGGATCGAACCGCTGTTCCCCTTCGGGTTCGGATTGTCGTATTCCCGCTTCGACTATTCGCGCCTGTCGGTCAGTCCCAGCGCAGATGGGGGCCTGGATGTGGCCTGCACGATTCGCAACACCGGCAAGCGCGCCGCCGATGAGGTTGTGCAGGTTTACCTCGGGGCGCCGGAAGAGCCGCCGGCCGGCGCCGCTTTTGCCGTTCGTGCGCTCGCCGATTTTGCTCGCATCAGTCTGGGTCCCGGCCAGGCGCAGCGCCTGCGCCTGCATCTCGTACCAGAGCGCCTGCGTTACTGGTCGAACGTGGACTCGCACTGGCACGCCGTGCCGGGCCCGCGCACCGTATACGTGGGCGCGTCCTCGCGCGACCTGCGGCTCTCCCGGCGACTTTTGGGCCCGCACTCTAGCCGAGCGCCTTGAACGCCTGGGGTCGCTGCACCGGGATCCTGCTGCTGCTCTTGGCTGCAGTGCCAGCCCGTGCACAGTCTTCCGTGCCCGAGGTGAATATCGTGCCCCGGCCGGTAACGCTGAACCGGCTGGCGGGTACGTTCCTGCTCAATGACCAGACGCGAATCCTGGCCACCGATCGTGAGTCGCGCCGCATTGCCGCCCTGTTCAGCGACTACCTGCTCTCACAGCGCGGGCTGAGGCTGCGGGTCGTTGGCGTGCCACCACCACGTGGCAACCTCATCGTCTTCGATCGAGACCGCAGCGGCACACTGCCCGAGGAAGGCTACCACCTGACAATCGGGCCCGATCGCGTCCGGGTCAGCGGCCAGGCCGCCGGATTGTTCTACGGCATGCAGACCCTGACGCAGCTGCTGCCAGCGCAGCAATCGTCGGCGATGGAGCTGCCGAGCCTCGAGATTACGGACTATCCGCGCTTCGGGTATCGCGGAGTGCTGCTCGATGTCGGCCGGCACTTTTTCCCGCTGAGCTACCTCAAGAAACTGCTCGATCTCGCGGCTCAATACAAGATCAACCAATTTCACTGGCATCTCACCGACACCGAAGGCTGGCGCATCCAGATCAGGAAGTACCCGCGCCTGAGCGGATCGCAGGCCGGGCAAGCGGATCGCGATGGCACGGAGGCCCGATACTACACGCAGGCGCAGATCCGGGATCTCGTGGCCTACGCGCAGGCACGCTTTATCACGGTGATTCCCGAGATCGAGATGCCGGGCCACTCGGGAGCCGCGGTGGCCGCCTACCCGTACCTCGCCTGCCCACGCGGCGATGCCGTCGTCCTGTGTCCCACGGAGCGGACCTTCGCTTTCGTGCGCGACGTGCTCCGCGAGGTCGCTGCGCTGTTCCCGGGCCGCTACATCCATATTGGCTCGGATGAAGTGGACAAGGGCGGCTGGAGAAACAGTCCCGAGGCGCAGGCCGTGATGAAACGCAACGGCCTTAAGGACGAGGATCAGCTGCAGAGCTACTTCGTGAAGCGCGTCGTCACTCTATTGAAGAGCATGGGAAAGCAGACCATCGGCTGGGATGAGATCCTGGAAGGCGGCCTGGTCGCAGGCACCGTCGTGATGTCCTGGCGCGGTGAAGCCGGGGGTATCGAGGCAGCGCGCTTGGATCACCGGGTGATCATGGCTCCCTCCGAGTATTGCTACTTCGACTACGGCCAGGGCGATCCCGCCCGCGAGCCTGCGAATATCGGGGGCTTTGTCCCACTCGACAAGGTTTACGCTTACGACCCGATCCCGAAGGAACTGCCGGAGGACAAGCGGCACTACATATTGGGCGCGCAGGCCAACGTGTGGACGGAATACATCGCTACGCCCGACTACCTGGAGTACATGCTGTTCCCGCGATTGCTGGCATTTTCGGAGGCGGTCTGGTCGCCCATGGCGGGCCGGGATTACGCGGGTTTTCGTCATCGCCTGGTCTACCAGCTGGGTCGCCTCGACCAGCAGGACGTCCGCTACCGGATTCCGGAGCCCGACGGCCTGCAGGATTTCTATACCACCACGAGCGACCATGTGGTGATCGAACTCAACAGCCTGCTCCCCGGCAGCCGGATCTACTACACGCTCGATGGAAGCGATCCTGGCGAGGCGTCCAAGCGCTATGAAGCACCATTGCCGCTGGAGCTGCCCCTCGACCAGAAAAGGACTCTGAACCTCATCGTCGTTGCGCCCGGCGGGCGGCGCAGCGCGGTGTACGGCGCCACGTTCCTGCGGCGAGCGTACCTGGATGCGATGGCCGAAGCGGCGGGACAACCCGGACTGGAGTACTCGCTGTTCGAGGGAACGTTCACGAGCGCACGAGCCCTCGGGCAGATCACGCCGGCATCGAGCGGGGTGACCGATTCGCTCGAGCTGCGGCAGTTCAATCGGCAATCGAACTATGGCGTGCGCTTCAGCGGAGCCTTGAGCGTCCCCTCCGACAGCTATTACCAGATCGCGGTGGAATCGGACGACGGCTCAGTCCTCGAAATCGATGATGAAGTCGTGGTCGATAACGATGGCAACCATCCGATCCGCCTGGTCACGGGCCACATTCCCCTGCGTCGAGGCCTGCACCGATTCCGGCTGCGGTATTTCCAGGCGGAAGGCGGAGCCACGCTGCGCGTCAGCTGGGCGGCCGCTGGCGGCAAGTTGCAGCCCCTGACCGGGCCTACCCTGTTCCATTAGCCGCGCGCACGTCCTGATACGCAGAGTAGCGCTCGCCCGAGATGTCGACGAAGGGACGCAGCCGCACGGATTCCGCCGCGGCGTCGAGCTTCCACTCCCGCGCCCCGGGCCCACCGCGCTGTGCCGACAGCAATTCCTCCCGCGTCAGGGCTGGCGAAGGACCGGACCCGGGCTCCACCAGGCGCATCAGCACCAGTGGACCGGCGAGCAGCGCAACCGTATCGGGATGTTGCGGGTCTATGCTCTGTAGCCTCAGGGTCAGCGGCAGCTCCAGCTCCAGCCGATCGCCCAGCCGCCACTCACGGCGGATCGCAGCAAAAGTGCCCGGCTGTGCCGGCACGCCCGCACTGCGCCCGTTGATTCGTACGCGGGCGCCCGTCGTCCAGGCGGGGATGCGCAGGTAAATGGTGAACGTCTGCGGGCTCCGGACCTGCACAATCATGCGAATGTCGGGTGCATGCGGGTATGCGGTCTCGATCGTGAGACCGCACTCGGCACTTCCCTGGCGCCAGCTCACCTGGGCGGGCACATACAGGTTCATATACAGGCCCGTGGCGTCCGTGTAACAGCCGCTGATCGCGTAGTCCGCGGCAATCATCGGCAAGGTGCCCGAACAGCAGGGCCAGCGCTCGGAGAAAAAGCCCTTGCTCGCGCTGCGCGTGTAATCCGAATAGTAGAAGGCCTGGCCATCGGGCCTGATGGGGAGTGCACCCAGCACGGTGTTATAGAGCACCCGCTCCATGCTGTCCCCGTAGCGCGGATCGCGCGTGATGCGCAGCAGGTAACGGGTCAGCTTGAAATGGGCGTAAGCCCCGCAAGGCGTCTCAAAACTCCTCGCTTCCTCCCTCAGGCTCTCACCGAGGCCACCGCTTCCGGGCACGATGAAGTGCTCGGCAGGCCCCCACCCGCCCGTGGCATAGCTCTGCGCGTCGATCATCTCAAAGCCGTTCCGCGCCGCTTCCAGATAGCGCGGCGCGCCGAGCGCGAGGTAGGCGCATGCCGCCGAACTCAGGCAATTGACGTGGCTGTAGGCGTGCTTGCCCGGAAGCACATTCTCGCCGCGGGCCAGAGGCGTAAAGAACTCGTCGTAGAGAAAGCGGCGCGCCAGCTCGCGATGATGCGCATCGCCCGTGAGCCGCCAGGCCAGAAACTGGTTTTCCGGCAGGGTATAACTCTCGTCCCAGGCGTGCTGGCTGAAATCTTCGCCGGGCTGGGCGTTCTCGTTGTGCGGCATGGCGTGCGGCGGCAGATGGGGCTCGGCCGCCACCGTGGTCCGATGCAGCTCCCGGACCGCCGTGGCATCGTGCGCGAGCACCCGGGCGTCAACCAGGCCGCCAACCAGCTTGTCGTAGATATAGGCTGGAAAACGGTTGTCCTGATAGAACCGGCCCTCCGTCTCGATGGTCGCCGCGTAGGCACGGACCAGCCGCTGGACTTTGGCGCGCGTCGGCGCGTGGCCAGTAATGGCGTAGTAGCGCGACAGCGCACTCAGCCACTGGCCGAAGGTGGCGCCGGGCGCAAACGCGTAGGTATCGTACCAGCCGCCCATGTCATGGCCTGGGGCGGCCATTCCGGCGCGCATCCGGAACGGGCGCAGCAGCGCGTCTTCGTCCATGTTCAGCAGCAGCGCATGATTCTCCTGCGCCTGGCTCAGCAGCGGACTGCGCTCAAGGCGCAGCTGCCGGTAGCCCAGTTGTGCCAACGGCGCCGTTCCTTCCACGGTCGGGCCCACGGCGCGCGCCGCGAGCGGCAACGACGCGCACAGCGCCCCCAGTTGGAGCAACTCGCGCCGCGCGCGGTCGATGACCTCAGGCATCGGCCCGCCACAGGTCGATGGGTTTCTTTGCCGTGGTGGCAAAGGGCAGTGCCACCTTGCATCCCGTTCGCGCCGACTGGTAGGCGGCGAATAGCACTTCCAGTACCGCCCTGCCGTCTTCGCCACTGTGCAGTGGCTCGCGCCCGTTTTGCACGCAGTCGACGAAATGCGCCATCTCGCCGTGAAAACCGTAGTTCCACGCCTCTTCATACATGGGAAAGCTCCAGCCCATGGTGGAACCGGCCTTCTCGACCGCGTAGCCGTAGCCGGTACTGCTGTACGCTTCGATGGCATTGCCATGCAGCAGGTCGGCGTAGGCGACGCCCTTCGATCCGTGCACCTCGGCGCGATCGTCCATGCCCCCAAGCTTGGTCCAGCCCTCTTCCGCCAGGGCGGTCGTGCCATCGGCAAACTCCAGCAGCAGGATCGCGTTGTCATCGCCGCGCGTCCGGCCGGCATGCACCAGTGTGCTCATCTGGGCGTAGACGGACTTGATCGGTGCCCGATCCAGCATCCAGCGGAAGAATTCGATCGCGTGACACCCCATGTCCATCGTGACACCACCGCCGGAGCGCGCGACATCGAGGAAGTGGGCCGCGTGCGGACCCCCATGCTTCTCCGATTGCTTGAGCAGGATCGGGCGGCCGAGCGCCCCTTCATCCAGGAGCGCCTTCAGCCGCACGTACTTGGGCGCGAAACACAATTCCTCCGCGTACATCAGTTTGACGTTGGCCTTGCGGCAGGCCGCGATCATCTGGTCGGCCTCGGCCAGATTCAGGCACAGGGGCTTTTCCATCACCACGTGCTTGCCGGCGGCGGCGGCGGCGAGCGTAATCGCGCAATGCAGATCATTTGGAACGCCCACCACCACCATGTCCACGTCCTGAAGCTTGAGCAACTCCCGATAGTCCGTGAAATGCTTTGCGATGTCATGGCGTTTTGCGAACGCCTGGGCATTGCCCGGAGTCGGGGAGGCGACGGCCCTGATCTCGGCCTGCGCGCAGGTCCGCAGGGCCTCGGCGTGAATGGAGGTCACGAACTGTGAGCCGATCAGGCCGACGCCCACGGGCCGCGGCGATTCCATTTGCGGCATGATCTCAGGCCTCGATTGCGGACAACGCGGCACCGATCAGACCCGCCTTCGTCCCAAGCTGCGCCTGTCGGACCGGCAGCCGGCGCATATGCGGTCCCCAGGTGTGGCGGGGCAGAGCCGCGCGAAACACCGACCAGTATCGTCCTGGCGCGCATCCCAATCCACCACCCAGCACGATGAGCGTCGGCTCCAGGGCGTTCGCCAGAATCGCCACGTGTACCGCCAGTTCCGCCGCTGCCGAATCGACGATGTCGCGGGCAATCCCCGGCTGCTCGAGCGCGGTGCGGCACAGGGCGATCGCGTCCGGCGCCGTTGCGCCGAGCTGCTGGGCGCGACGGACCAGGGCAGGTCCGGAGGCACGCTGCTCCAGCGTTTCGAAGGCGCTGCGGCCCGCGGCGTCGAAGACCGCCACCGTCGGTCCGCTCGCGAAGGACAGCGCGTGATTGTGAGGCCCTGTGTACACCTCGCCATCAATCACCAGCGCACAACTGATACCCGTGCCCACCGTGACGTAAAGAAATGCCTTCTGATTGCGGCCGGCTCCGAGCCGCGTTTCGGCCAGGGCGGCTGCAAACACATCGGAGGCGATCGTAACTTTGCCGAAGGCGCCTAAGCGGGCGTGTACGCTCCGGGCACGCCAGGGCAGGGAACAGCGGCTCTCGATCTGTCCGGCCGGGCCGACGAGCTCAGGAATTCCGATGCCCACCCGGTGCACGGCCAGACCCTTCGCGCGGCCTGCCTCGACGACCTCCCGGGCCAGCTCGGCGACTCGCGCCAGGGAATGAGCTCCGCCTTTGGCGCTCTGGGTCTCCGTCGCCCGGGCGCAGCGGATGGAGCCGGTACGCGGGCTGAACAGGCCGGCCCGGATATTTGTGCCGCCCACGTCGATGCCGAGGATGCAACGCTCCGGCCGGGCCAGCCGCTTCCCGCTCATGGCTTCCAGGTCAGCGAGTAGGCCGGAAATCCCGTCGGCCTGAAAATTTCGAACGCGGCGTACGCCGGCACACCCGGCTGGCTGAAGCTGAGATCGACGCTGATTTCAGAGCCCGCCGCGATCTCGGCCAGGTTCACCGTCCGTTGCTCCAGAGGCGTGTCCCCTTCCCCGTAGTACACACCGCGCAGCTGATAACCGCGCAGCGTGTGCATCGGCAGATTGGCCCTGGTCCTGATGCACACGTGAAAGGCGTTCAGGACGTTGTCCACGGTGAGCGATTCCACCGGGCTCAGCTCCCGGCTCAGCACGGCAAAGGAAGGCTTGTGGACTCCAAACAGATCCACGACGCCGTGCACGTTCTGCTTCAGGGCGCCGACGCCACTGTGTCCGACGTGGGTGCGGTAGTCGTTCAGGCAGAAAAAGATGGCGCCGGCGACGAACTCCCGGCTGCGATATACCGCGTCGTGGGAACGGAGCCCCTCGATCCGGTGCTGATCTCCCTCGGGGCGATCGTCCGTGCAGGCACAGTAGCCATACTCCGAGATGATCACGGGCTTGTCCGGAAAGGCGGCGTGGATATTGTCCAGGTACCGGGCCACGGACTCTGGCGTTCCCGGCGCCCAGGTCCCGAAATACTCATTCGCTTCGATCACGTCCAACAGTCCCGCCACATCCCGCTCCGGAGTTTCCCCCAGGGAGTTCGAGGCATAGGCGCAGAGCCGATTGGGATCGAGCCGCTTGGCCTCGGCGAGCATCTGCTTCACAAACTGGTAGGCGGGAGGATTCTGCCCGCCGATTTCATTGGCGAGACCCCAGAGCACCACCGACGGATGGTTCCGGTCGCGTCCGATCATTTCCCGCAACTGCTCCAGTCCGTTCTCCAGGATATCCGCGGCGGGTTCAGCGCTCATCCCGGCAAAGGTGTCATAGCCCCAGGCTGGAATTTCGCACTGCATGAGAATGCCGTGCTCGTCGCAGTAGTCGAGGACCCGGCGATCCTGGGGCCAATGAACCCGCGTGAACACGCAATTGAGGCGCTTCATCTCATCGTGATCGTGGCTGATCCACCCACTGCCTTCCGCCATTCCGAACCCGGGGTTGCTCCCCGCCATGCGTTCCAGTCCCATGAGCCGCACGCGCTCGCCGTTCAGGTAAAGCGCCGTGCCTCTGGCCTCGAGCCTGCGGATTCCGAACGTGGTCGTAACCTCGTGTGACCCCGCGCCATTGGCAATGCTGAATATGAGCCGGTACAGGTGCGGGTGATCAAAGTGCCACCATTGCGCGTGGTGCAGCGTGGCTGATAATTTCTGTGTCTGGTTTGCGCCACCCTCGAGGGTGAAGGCAGCGCGATCGGTGCTGCTCAGCACCGTCAGCCCGCTCGCCGCATCGACAATCCGGAAAGCGGCCTGACCCCGCCACGCCTTCGCATCCGTGTTGCGAAGCTGGGCCGAGATGCTTAAGTGTCCGTCCCCGCTGGCGAGATCGGGGAGCGCCTCGACGTCGACGCGCTCCACAAAGGCCTTGGGCGTGATGAGCAACTGCGCCGGCCGATAGATGCCGCCATCGTGCGCCCAATCGCTGGACTGCTTCCTGGGGATCATCCCCTCGCTGAAGGAGCCATCAACGCGAACGGCGATGGAATTGGAGCGACCCGGCCGCAACCATCGGCTGATGTCGAGGGTGAATGCGGTGTAGCCCTTGCGGACATGCTCACCGGCCAACTGTCCATTGACCCAGACCGTGGCCGTGTGGAATACCGCCTCAAATTCGATCCGGACCGCGCAGGCATTCCATTCAGGCCGCGCATCGAATTGCCTCCGGTACCAGGCGATGCCGCGGTAGTCGGCAAGCGATGCTTCCACCTGCCAGGTGTGAGGTACGGAAACGGCGCGCCAGTCGCCGGGGGACTCTTCAGCTTCATGCCAGCGCCGTTGCGCGCCCTGGTCGTCCGGATCGGGCCGAAAAGACCATTCTCCGCACAGGCTCTCTGACTCTGATGCGGGGAGATCTCCTGCGGGCGCGCCCGCCACCAGAGCGCCCGTGTCCAGCGTGCCCGCGGCGATCGCGCCAGCCTGGGTCAGGAATAGGCGACGCGACTGCACAGCTGGATCCCGCGTCACCCGCTGTGCTTGGCAGGCGTGATGACGATGTTGCGATAGGCGACCTGGCCTTCCTCGCTCCCCTGCAGGTAGATTGGCCCGGGCAGCGCCTCGTGACTGTCGAGCGCCCCACCCGTGATACCGGGAATTTCCTGATGATCGATGATCGTGCGACCGTCGAGCACTACGGTGATGGTGCGCCCGACCAACGTGATGTCGTAGGCCCGCCAGACCCCAGGGTCGCGCGAGACCGGCGGCGTGGGTGTGAGATAACCATAGACGCTGCCCAGACGCATGTCCGGCGTCTCGGGCACCGCATCGTCCTCGACCTGCACTTCATAGCGGCCGCGCAGATAAATCCCGCTATTCGCGCCAGCCCCACAGTTGAACTCGATGTGCAGCTTGAAATCACCGAATTGCGCCGCCGTCAGCAGGTCCGTGCCGCGGCCGGGGCTGTGCAGTGCCCCGTCCTTGACCACCCACGGATTTGTGGGTTTGGCCTCGCTCATGCGCCACCCGGCCAGGTTCTTGCCATTGAACAGGGTGACCGGCATGCCCCACTCGGGGGCATGCGCGCGCTGCAGTGTCGGCGCCTGGACGCCCCGCCACTGCCATATGCGGCCGTCCGGGCCCGTCGTGTCGCCCACCAGCTCCGCCCCGATCCGGCGCGCTTCAAACACCATGTCGGAATTCGCGCGCCCTTCCTCTTCCTTGGGTGATACGAAGCGGATCCAATTACCGAGGATTTCCGCCTTCGGCAGCACACGCGCGTGCCCCCAGCGGCCGACCATGCGCACGCTTAAGCCCCCGCTGCCCTGCGAAACTTCGATCCAGGAGGCGAGCTCATGGCCTGGCGTGCTCAAGGTGACGTCCCAGCGCCCCAGGAACGGGCGGGCATCGG
>DATFUG010000090.1:0-2407 GCA_035261025.1 Steroidobacteraceae bacterium
GCGCAGGAACACATGCCGCCGCAGATCGCCATGACGCCATCGTCCATGTCACGGAGCGTTTCCATGAGCACACCGCCGCTCGGGGCCTGGACTTCCTGCTCGGCACCGTCACGATTCAACACATGCAGCAAGGGCATCAACAACTCCGACGCGCCCATTGGGGCAGGTTAGTTTGCCCACAGGACGGCCCGGATGCCAGTGGCAGCGCGGCGATCCGGGCCTGACCTGTTTATCGAGCGACTCCCGGGGGAAGCGCCGCTTCGCCCCGGGCGAGACGCCACAGCCAGGTCAGCGCCTCGTAGACATAGATGGCCGCGCCGAGCGCCTCCGCACTGCCCTTCAGACCCGCGGCCGCGAGGAGCCGCGCCTGGTGCGCCCGCGCCAAGGGGTAATAGGCCAGCACGCAGGCCACGTCGTAGTCGGGACGGGCCAGCTGCGCATATTCCCAGTCGAGCAGCCACAGTCGCGTGCCCTCACGCAGGTTGCCCGGCGCCAGGTCGCCGTGAATGATGCAGGCGCGCGCGGAGGTCCGCGCCACCTGGGCGGCCGCCTCGCCCACCCGATCCACGACGGCCGCAGCGCCCGCAAGCGCGCCGATACCCGGTGCAAGCCTGCGCAGGTAATCGCGCGCGCAGGATTGCGGATCGAATTCGGCCAGCCCGTCCGGGGCCGGCAGGGAATGGAGCCGTCGCAGACGCTCGCCGAGGCGTTCGAGCTGCGCCGGGGCCCTGAAGTGCTCCTCGTTCCAGTCGTGCCCGTCTACATAGACACTGACCTGCGCGCCCTCGGCGGCGGAGTGTGCGATCAAGCCGGGCGCCAGAGTAGCGCGCGCTGCGGCGGCGTGGAGCACTCGCTCGCGGGCCCGATCCACGCCCGGCCGGCGCCACTCGGCACCGTCCAGGCGCAGCACGAAGCGGCCCGCGGAAGTTTCTACGCACCAGCTGTCATTGACGCTGCCGCCACGGAGTCGCTCGATCGAGCGCGGAGCCGCTCCGGCCTCGAGACCGGGCACCAGGGCCAGCGCCCCGGCGCCCGGTGTCCGATCAGACGGCGGCTCAGCCACTCTGGCGGCGATAGCGCCGCAACCAGGCGCGCAGGCCCAGGCAGCTGACGACCATGTAGCTGAGAAACAGGCCCGCCGTGAAGGGATACCCCTGGCGCGCGAACAGGAACACCATGACGACGTCCGCGGCAATCCAGTAGAGCCAGTTCTCCAGCACCGAGCGCGCCACCAGCCAGGTCGCCAGGAAGCTGGTCCAGGTGCTTAAGGAGTCGAGCAGCGGCCACGCCGCTCCCGTCTCGCGAGCCAGGAACCGTGCGCTCAGCAGGCTGACGACGCCGATCAGCGCCACGGCGTACAGGTGGCGGCGGACCGGCCAGCGAAATATGCGTCCGCCCTGCTCCTCTTCATTGCGCTTCCAGCTGAACCAACCGTACGCGGCCATGATCACGTAGTAGACCTGCAGCATCGATTGCATCGGTAGGCGCGCGCGCGCCGCGAGCAGCACATAGATGGAGGAGCTTACGGCACCGGCTACCCAACCCCAGCGCTGGCGCCGAAGGATCAGCACCACGTAGGTGAGGCCGGAGATCACCGCGATCGCTTCCAGCGGCGTGAGTTCGCGCAGGGCCTGCTGCAGATGCATGATCAGCGGCTGCACGGGCACCTCTCAGAGACGGTCCGCATCGAAGCTCACGGTCAGCCCCAGCTGCCTGGGGTCGCCATTCTGGATGTAGAGTTTGACGGGAAAATCAGGAGGCTCGTCGCCAAAATAAAAGCCCTGGACCGCGTAGCGCTCATCGAGGAGGTTGCGGGCCCACAGGCTCGCCGTCCAGCCTGCGTGGCGCCAGCCCAGACGCAGATTGACGAGCTCACGCGAGCCGGCGCGCTGGTTATGGCTGGCGCTGAAGTAAAAGCCCGCCTGCGCCTGCAGGTCCGCGCGGGCAAACCAGCCCGAAGGACCTTCATAGCCGGCGCTGGCGCTGAACTGCCACGGCGGCGCAAAGGCCTGCTCGCGGCCGCGCAAGTCGAGGCCGTCCGCCTCATACCCCAGGTAACGCGTGCTCTGCAGCGCGGCGGACGCGCTTAGGGACCAGCGCGGGGCGGGCCTCCAGCGCAGCTCGCCCTCCACTCCCAGATTGTCGCCGTGGGCCGCGTTGCCCGTAAAGAATACATAGGTCAATGGATTGTCAGGCAGGAGCTGGCGTGAGCTGTACACCTGCATGTCCACTCGCCGCATCAGGTAAAGGTCCGCCTGCACGTCACGATCGTGCGCGGCATCGTGCGCACGCAGGCCGCCTTCCAGATTCCAGAGGGTCTCGGCGCGGAAGCGCCGCTGCGCCGGATCAATGGTGGCCCCGATGTTGAATCCGCCCGCCTTGTAGCCGCGTGCCAGCGTGAGATAGT
>DATFUG010000091.1:0-2332 GCA_035261025.1 Steroidobacteraceae bacterium
TGCGGGCCTTGGGCTCGACCGGCGAGAGCCGGTTCTCGTTGATCAGCATAACCTGGTGCTTGACCCAGCGGGACCAGCCCTCGCGCGAGACCTGTTCGAAGATGCGCTGCCCCAGGGGCCCTGGGTAGGGCACGCGATCGAGGCCGGGTGCCTCGCTTTTGAGAACGACGCAGTGGACGGTACGGGTCATGTGATGCTCTGGATGAGTGCCGTGACGGGAGCCGGGAGCCCGAGCCGCTCGGGCTGGGCGGGGTTATACCAGAGCGTCGGCGGCTCATCCATCACGCCAGCCCGGGCTTCGCAGCGCGCCATGAGCGGGGTGATCTCGAGCTCGAAATGCGTGAAGGCGTGGCGCACGATCGCGAGAGAACGCGGCTCGATGACGGCTGACAGCAACCGGGTCGCAGCGTAAAGCTGCGCCGCCTCCACACTGGGAAACTGCGGCGGACACCACAGTCCGCCCCATACGCCACGTTCGGGGCGGCGTTCCAGCAACACACTGCCATCGCCTCGTTGCGCCAGCAGCATCACGACCGCGCGGGTGCGGCGCGCCATGCGGGTCCGCGGCGCCGGAATCTCGTGCTGGCGCCGGGTGCGCCTGGCCGCGCAGTGCGACTCCAGCGGGCAGGCGACACACAGCGGTCGGCGGCGCACGCAGATCGTGGCACCCAGGTCCATGATGGCCTGCGTGTAGGCGGCTACGTCTTCCTGCGGCGTGCACTGTTCGGCCAGCTGCCAGAGTCGCTCCTCGGCGGCGCGCGGCGTGAGCGCGCCCGTCACGAGAAAACAGCGTGCCAGCACTCGCCGGACGTTGCCATCCAGGATGGCGCCACGCTCGCCGGCGCTGAGCGCACGGATGGCTGCGGCCGTAGAGCGGCCGATCCCCGGGAGCTCGGCGAGTTCTGCTGCCGTCCCCGGCAGTGTGCCGCCGTAGCGCGAAACCAGCAGCTGTGCGGCGCGATGCAGGTTGCGGGCGCGCGAGTAGTAGCCGAGGCCGGACCACAGATGCAGCACTTCGTCGAGCGGCGCCACGGCGAGCGTCTCGATGTCGGGAAAGCGTTGCATGAAGCGATCGTAATAGTTGACGACCGTGCCCACCTGCGTCTGCTGCAGCATGATTTCCGAGACCCACACCCGGTAGGGTGTCGGGTCGCGCTGCCACGGCAGATCGTGGCGGCCATGCCGCGCATGCCACGTAAGCAGCGCGGGTGCGACGAACGCCGTGTTATCCATGTGCGTGCTAGTCTAGGCGACGATGTCGCAATCGCCAACGATCGTGGCGCGCGCCCCGCGCTGGGCGGCACCGCTCCTTGCACTGTTCGCCTGCCTGCTGGTGGCGTCCACCTGGCCCGTGTTCGGCCATATCTGGGACGAGCCCGAGCATATTGCCGTGGGCCTGGCGCTGATGGATCGCAACGAGTACCTGTACGACGACCAGCACCCGCCGCTGGCGCGGCTGGCGGCAGCCCTCGGCCCGCATCTGGCCGGCGCGCGCGCGCCCGCCGACACGGGCCAGGGCGCCGGCCCGAACGGAGAGGAGGCCGGGCGGCAAATCCTCTATCACTCTTCCGCCAGCTACGACCGGCTGCTGACCCTGGCGCGCCTCGGCATGCTGCCCTTCCTGGTGGTGCTGATCTTCGCCGTGTGGCAGTGGACGTGGCGTTATCACGGTGCGGCCGTGGCGTGGCTGGCGAGTGCTTTCCTGCTCAGCACGCCGGTCATACTTGGACACGCGGGCGTCGTCGCGCTCGATGTGCCGGTCACGGCGCTGTGCACTTTGAGCTTCTACGTGCTGTTGCGCTGGCTAGACTCGCCGAGCCTGGGGCGCGCCGCCCTGCTGGGCCTGGTGGTCGGCCTCGCGGTCAGCACCAAACTGTCGGCGGTGCCGTTCATCGGCCTAGCGGGCCTGGCGCTGCTCGCGGCGCATTTTCTATGCACTCCGCGCACGCTCCCACGGCCACCCTTGCGCCCGCGGGTCGGCGGTGCAGCGATCGCGGTGCTGATCGCGCTGCTGACGGTGATCGCCGTGTACGGTCCGCACCTCGTCTACCTGACGACACCGGATTTGGCTCCGAGTAAAGCGCTCAATGCGCTGGTTGGGGACAGCGGCTGGCTGCACGACGCCGGGTATCGCCTGGCGGCCAGGCTCCCGGTGCCGCTGGGCGTACAGGAAGTCCCGCTCAACATCCTCGGTGTCGAATGGCACAACAGCCACGGACACCACGCCTTCCTGCTCGGCCAGACGGACCTGATGGGCTGGTGGTATTTCTATCCGGTGGCGCTTGCGGTGAAGACGCCGCTGCCGCTGCTGCTGCTCGGCCTGACGGGCCTG
>DATFUG010000092.1:0-13584 GCA_035261025.1 Steroidobacteraceae bacterium
CGCGCAGATCGCGGTCGTCATGGGCAGCTGCACGGCCGGCGGCGCCTACGTCCCGGCCATGAGCGATGAATCCGTCATCGTACGCAACCAGGGCACCATTTTCCTCGGTGGCCCGCCGCTGGTGGAGGCGGCCACCGGAGAGATCGTCACGGCCGAGGAGCTGGGCGGCGGCGATGTGCATACCCGGCTCTCAGGCGTGGCCGATCACCTCGCGGAGAACGATGCCCACGCGCTGGCCATCGCGCGCCGCGCCGTGGCCACGCTGGCGCTCGCCCCACGGAGCGAGCTGGCGCTGCGCGAGCCGCTCGAGCCGCGTTACGCGGCGGATCAGATGTACGGCCTCATCCCCGAGGATCCGCGCAAGCCCTTTGAAGTCCGCGAAATCATCGCGCGGCTGGTGGATGACAGCGAATTTGCCGAATGGAAGGCGCGCTTCGGCACCACTCTGGTGACCGGCTTTGCGCATCTGTGGGGGATGCCGGTCGGCATCATCGCCAACAACGGGATCCTGTTCTCCGATTCGGCGCAGAAGGGCGCGCACTTCATCGAACTGTGCTGCCAGCGGCGCACGCCCCTGGTATTCCTGCAGAACATCACCGGCTTCATGGTCGGCCGCAAGGTCGAGCACGAGGGCATCGCCCGGCACGGCGCGAAAATGGTGACGGCGGTCGCCGCTGCGCAGGTGCCGAAATTCACGGTCATAATTGGCGGCAGCTTTGGCGCCGGCAATTACGCGATGTGCGGTCGCGCCTACGCGCCGCGTTTCCTGTGGATGTGGCCCAACGCCCGCATCAGCGTGATGGGCGGCGAGCAGGCGGCGCGCGTGCTGTCCACCGTGCGGCGCGATGCGATCACGGGCCGTGGCGGGAAGTGGAGCGCGGAGGACGATGAGGCATACTCGGCGCCGATCCGGGCGCAATATGAGCGCCAGGGCCACCCCTATTACGCGACGGCACGACTCTGGGATGACGGCATCATCGATCCGCTCGACACGCGCCGCTGCCTGGGGCTGGGATTGGCCGCCAGCCTGGCGGCACCCATCCCCGAAACACGCTTCGGCGTGTTCCGGATGTAAGCGAGACGGCCCATGTTCGAGAAGCTACTGATCGCCAATCGCGGCGAGATCGCCTGCCGCATCCAGCGCACCGCCCGCCGCCTCGGGATCGCCACGGTCGCGGTGTATTCGGATGCGGACGCCGGGGCGCTGCACGTGCGCGTTGCCGACGAGGCCCTGCGCATCGGACCCGCGGCGGCCCGCGACAGTTACCTGCGCGGCGATGCGATCATCGCGGCGGCGCTGCGGAGCGGTGCCCAGGCGATTCATCCCGGCTACGGGTTTCTTTCGGAGAATGAACCGTTCGCCGCGGACTGCGCGAGCGCCGGACTCCTCTTCGTAGGCCCGCCACCGGCGGCCATCCGCGCGATGGCCTCCAAGTCCGCGGCCAAGGCGCTGATGCAACAGGCCGGGGTGCCGCTGGTGCCCGGCTACCATGGCGAGGATCAGTCGCCCGCCCTGCTGCAGCGGGAAGCGGACCGCATCGGCTATCCGGTGCTGATCAAGGCCAGCGCTGGCGGTGGCGGCAAGGGCATGCGACGCGTCGACGCGGCAGCGGATTTCCCCGCAGCGCTGGCCTCCTGCCAGCGCGAGGCGCTGGCCAGCTTCGCCGATGCGCGCGTGCTGGTCGAGAAATACCTGCTGCAGCCGCGGCACATCGAGATCCAGGTCTTCACCGACACGCACGGCAACGGCGTGTACCTGTTCGAGCGCGATTGCTCGGTGCAGCGCCGCCACCAGAAAGTCCTCGAGGAAGCGCCAGCGCCCGGCATGGACCCGAAGCGGCGCGCCAGGATGGGCGCGGCGGCCCTGGCCGCGGCCAATGCCGTCGGCTACGTCGGAGCGGGGACGGTGGAGTTCATCGCCGGGCCGGACGGAAAGTTCTTTTTCATGGAGATGAACACACGGTTGCAGGTGGAACACCCGGTGACGGAGATGATCACCGGCCTCGATCTGGTCGAATGGCAGCTGCGCGTGGCGAGCGGCGAAGCGCTGCCCCGGAGCCAGAAGGAGCTGTCGATCGGCGGCCACGCGATCGAGGCGCGCATCTACGCGGAAGATCCCGAGCGCGGCTTCCTGCCGGCGACGGGACGCCTCGTGCACTACCGCACGCCGGAGGCGACGCCCACCGTGCGCATTGACTCCGGGGTCGAACAGGGAGATGAGATCACGCCCTACTATGACCCGATGATCGCCAAGCTCATCGTCTGGGGCGAATCTCGCGAACTCGCCCGCGGCCAGCTGCTGAAGGCACTCCAGCAGATTCAGATCGTGGGGCTCAGCAACAACGTCCAGTTCCTGTCCCGCCTTGTCGCCACCCCCGCCTTTGCCGGCGCCGATCTGGACACGGCGCTCATCGAGCGGGAGCACTCACGCCTGTTCGGCGCGACCGCGCCGGTGCCGGACGAGGCGCTCATCGCCGCCGCCCTGCGGATCGTCGCGCTGCAGACCCAGGCGGCCCATGAGGGGCCCGGTCTTGAGGTCTGGCGCCACGCGGACAGCTGGCGGCTCAACGCGCCCGCCGCCAGGACTTTTCACTTCCGCACCGCCGGAGCGGACCGCGAACTCGTGGTGCGGCCGGCGAACGGGGGCTTTGAGCTCAAGCTCGACGCGCGGACGATGCAGCTGCAATGCCAGGCGCTGTCGGCCACCGATGCGCGCTTGAGCGTGGATGGCAACTCCTTCGATGCCACCACCCTGGTGCGCGACGGACACTGCGATGTCTTTCTGCAGGGCATTCACCATCAATTCGAATACGCCGACCCGCTCGCGCATGTCGGAGAACAGAGCGCAGCGGAAGGCCATATCCGGGCCATCATGCCCGGCCGCATAGTGGCCCTGCTGGTCCAGCCCGGAGCGCGCGTCACGCGCGGCGAGCCCCTGCTGATCCTGGAAGCGATGAAGATGGAGCACACGCTGGCAGCGCCCGCGGACGGCATCTGCGAGGCCTTCAACGTGGCGGTGGGCGAGCAGGTGGCGGAAGGCACCGAGCTCGTACAATTCACACCCTCGGTCCCAGCTCCCGCCTGAAGTAGTTCCGTCCTCCGGCCGATGCGATAGCATTGCCGCATGAAAGATCTGACGCAGGGCCCGCTGCAACGACACCTCATTGCGATGGCGGTGCCGATCGCGGCCGGCATGCTGTTCCAGACGCTGTATTTCCTGGTCGACCTGTATTTCGTGGGTCGCCTGGGCGATGCCGCGATCGCCGGCGTGGGCTCCGCGGGAAATCTCAGCTTTCTGGTGATGGCGCTCTCGCAGGTGCTGGGCGTGGGCACCGTGGCGCTGATTGCCCAAGCCGTCGGCCGCAAGGAGCAGGCCGCGGCAAACCTGGTGTTCAATCAGGCCATGCTGCTGGGTGTCAGCGCCCTGGTGGCTTGCCTGGTCTGCGGCTATGCCGCCAGTGCGAGCTTTGCCAGGACCCTCGGCTCGGACGCCGCCACCGCTGCGGCAGGCCTGACTTACCTGCGATGGTATCTGCCCTCCCTGGCGCTGCAGTTCGTGATGGTGGCCATGAGCTCTGCGCTGCGCGGCACCGGAATCGTCAAACCGGCCATGGCCGTGCAGATGATCACGGTGCTGATCAATGTCGTCCTGGCGCCGATCCTGATCGGCGGCTGGTTCACGGGACGACCCCTGGGCGTGGCAGGTGCCGGGCTGGCCAGCTCCATCGCAGTCGGGTTCGGCGTGGTCCTGATGTCGCTCTATTTCGTGCGGCTCGAGCATTACGTCAATGTGGATCTGCGCCAGTGGGTGCCGCGCCTGGCCAGCTGGCGGCGGATCCTCGGCATCGGAGCGCCCGCCGGCGGCGAGTTCGTGATGATGTTCGTGATTTTCTCATTCATTTACTGGGTGATTCGCCCCTTCGGCGCACCGGCGCAGGCCGGCTTCGGCGTCGGTACGCGAGTCATGCAGGCGATTTTCCTGCCGGCCATGGCGGTGGCCTTCTCCGTAGCACCGATCATCGGCCAGAACTTCGGCGCCCGAAAATTCGAGCGCGTTCGCGCCACCCTCTGGTCCGCGGCGTGGATGAGCGCTCTGCTGATGCTGCTGGCGATGGTCGTGGTGCAGTGGCGCGCCCCGGCGCTGATACGCGCCTTCACCGCGGACCCGGCGGCGGTGCAGGTGGGTGCCGACTACCTGAGGTTTATTTCCTGGAATTTCCTTTGCAGCGGCTTCATTTTCACCTGCTCAGGTGCGCTGCAGGGCCTGGGCAACACCTGGCCCTCACTGTGGGCCTCGCTCTCGCGCGTCGCGACCTTTATCGCGCCGGTCCTGTGGTTATCCGCACAGCCGCACTTCGCGCTCACCCAGGTCTGGATCGTCTCGATCACCTCGGTGACCCTGCAGGCGTTCCTGATCGGTGGCCTCGTGATCCAGCGGCTGCGCAAGGACTGATGGCGCGCTAGTCCTTGTCCGACATGGCCGGCACTTCCTTCATGCTGGCTTTCACGGCCTCGAACGCAGCCTGATTGGATGGCGCCAGGTTTGGCCGCCCGGCCAGGAATCCCATGGTGACGCCACCCTGGATGTAATAGGTCTCGCCAGGATCGGCGTCGATCGTCAGCAGGTCCTTGGCCTCCGAATGCACGACGAACTGGTGCCTGCCGGGCGAAACGTGGAGGACGAAATACTTGCCGTTGCGAAGTTTGCCCAGCTCGGTCTGCCCCTCGCGGACAATGAAACCGATCGCAGCTCCCAATAATTTGCTCGGCCGGAAGAAAATGACGGTTGCCGTGTCGCTCGGCGCTGCTGGGGCCGCCGCTGGCGGTGGCGCTTCGGCAGCGGCCGACGGTACCGGCGCGGCCGCGGGTTCGGCAGCGGGAGCCGGACTGGGAGCGGCGGCGGGCACAGCGGCCGGCGCCTCGGTCGCCGCCGGTGCGGGTGTCGCGGGCGCAGGGGTATCCTCCGCTACGGTTACCCCGCTCATGACCAGCGCGAGGGTAGACACCAGGGCGGTCGTCATCTGTCTCATATTCATTCGGCAATACCTTTGTGTGTGGCAGTCAGTGTGCGACTGCGGTGGGAACGTCGAATACTTCATCCTTGGCCGTCTTCGCTACGACCACCGTGTCCGCCGCAATGGTGGCCTGCTTGCCGTGTATGAAGGGCACGAAGAATGGAACGATATACTTGATTTGACCGGCTTGGCCAAGATTCGATCGCAGCCTGATTTCACGCTCGCCGACCTTGACGTAGCGTGCTGACACGACCAATTTGCCCTCTTTTCCGAGTGCGCCGGCGCGTTGCGAATCAATGACCTCACCGATGGCGATCGACCCCGCCGGAATCACCACGGTGTCGTCCACGGAAATGCCATCGGTCACCTGCATTCTAAAGTTGCTGCCCACCAGGCTGGCATCGGAGGCCACGGTTTCCATGAATCGCAGTGACACCAGGGTGCTCGCGTGCAGGACCAGAGTGCGCGCCGGCACGGTGGCCGGTGCCTCGGCGGCCAGCGGCAGCGGCGTTGCCGCGGGTGCAGCAGCGGGTACAGCCGGCCCATCGGCAGGCGCATCAGCCCAAAGTGGCGCAGAAAAAGCGATGCACGGCATCGCAATGACGGATCGGATCAAAGCTTTGGCGGTAGCTCGCGAGACTTCCATGCTTGTCTATCCGGTTGTGCGCCTGGCCGGCGATTGTTGTTCTTCTTGCGTGTCCCGCAACCGCAGCCGCCGGTGCCGTAACCGTGAGACTAAGCGCATTGCCGGAGAGGGGTCAATGCTGCCCCCGGGCAGGGCGCCCCGGCTCAGTCGCCGGGCCGCTGCAGGTCGCGCCGTGCCTTGAATTCGCTCCCGGCCTTCCATTTCGGAAACGCAGTGCTGTTGGCCAGCTCGAAGCCGACCCGCCACAGCAGTTGCACATCCTGCGCCCCGCCTTCGAGCGTCCAGTCCGCCTGTATCACATCGCCCACCTGGTGGTAGCGCTTGGCGATGAATTCGCTGCGCTTCGTTTCACCGTAGTCAGGCGGTTGGCCGATAAAGTCCAGTCCGTTGGAAATGTAGAGCCCCGGCACGCCCACGCGGGCGAATTCGAACTGATCGGCCCGGAAGAAACTGCCGCGCTCCGGATGCGCGTCGGGGACCGCGACGCGGCCCTGTGCCGCGGCCGCGGACGCCGCGCGATCGTCCATGTCGGACTTGCCACGCCCAATGATTTCCACGTCGCGCGTGCGCCCGAGCGGATTGATGCCGTCCATGTTCAGGTCCGCCACGGTGTCGCGCAGGGGGAAGAGCGGATGGCGGGCGTAGTAGCGGGCGCCGAGCAATCCCTGCTCCTCGCTGGTCGTCGCGAGGAACAGCACCGAGCGTGCCGGCGACCGCGGCAGCGCCTTGAACGCCGCAGCCAGCACCAGCAGCGCGGCGGTGCCCGAGGCATTGTCCTGGGCCCCGTGGAAGATCTGCTGCGATTTGGGTCCGCCGAGCTGCGGGCGCCAGCCGAAATGATCCCAATGCGCGCTGTACACGACGGTTTCAGCGGCGCGCGCGGCATCGCTTCCCGGGATTCGGGCCACGACGTTGTGTGATTCCACCTCGTGCCAGGCGTTGTGCACATCGAGACTGATGCGTGCGCCCAGCTCTACGGGGTGGAAATCGCGCGCGCGGGCACGCTCTTTGAGTGCATCGAAATCCAGGCCACTGCGGCTGAACAGTTCGCGCGCCCGCTCGAGCGTCATCCAGCCGGCAACCGGCGGGAAATCCGGATCACGTCCCCGGTTGCGCAGCACGTAATGTTCGGCGCTCCAGCTGTTGACCACCACGGAGTAGGGATAGGCGGCAGGTCCGGTCTCATGAATGATGATCGCGGCCGCGGCACCCAGCCTGGCGGCGGTCTCATACTTGTAGGTCCAGCGCCCGTAATAGGTCATCGCCTTGCCGCCGAACATCGCCGGGTCGAGTTCCCCGGGGTGCTGCGGGTCCGGGATGGGCGGGTCGTTGATGAGCATCACCAGCGTCTTGCCATGCAGGTCGAGCCCTTTGTAGTCGTCCCATTGGAATTCGGGCGCCTGCACGCCGTAGCCGACAAAAACCAGGGGTGAATCCTTGATCTGGAAGTGCCGCCGGCGCTCACTCGACCACGCCACGTAGTCCTCGGGAGACTTCAGTCCGGTGCTTGCACCGCGCACCGTGTAGTCCACATCGACCCGGCTGCGGAAGCCCGTCATCGGGACAATCTGAACGTAGTTCCCCGCCTTGTCGGCCGGCTCGAGCCCGAGCCGCCTGAACTCATGCACCAGGTAGGCGAGCGTCAGCGCCTCCCCGTGCGTCGCCGGCAATCGCCCTTCGAAGGTGTCGGAGGAGAGCACGCGGATGTGCTCCAGCAATCGCTCGCCGTTGATCGCGGCCAGGGCGGCGCCCGTGTCGACCGCCGGCGCCTCCACGGCCGCCCCGGCCACTGCCAGCGTCGCGAACAGGCCCAGCAGTCCCGGATTCAGCAGCGGGCGGCGAAACAAGCCTGGCGTCATGGAGCACCCCGTGGCGTGACTGTGCGAGGTGGATGTTAAGCGCGTGTGGCCCGCCGCGTCACTCATGCGCCGCCAGGACGGCCGGCATTGACGCCCGTCGGCGCCACAGCCAGCATGGGTCGGAATTCCGGCCGCCGAGGGGGACTGACTGATGAGAGCACTTTCGCGCTTCCGCAGCGCACTCGCGATGTGCTGCCTGCTGGCACCGGCGGCCGGCGCGGACTTCGCGCCACCGCCCGGGGACGCGATCGCCTCGCGCGTAGAAGCACTGCTCGCCCAGATGAGCCTCGCTGAGAAAGTCGGCCAGCTGGTGCAGATGTCGAACCCCGACGATGCCACCGGGCCGGTGACGGTCCGGGCCGATCGCATGCAGGCCGTCCGCTCCGGCGGAGTGGGCTCGGTCCTGAACATCGTCGGCGCTGCGCAGACGCGCCACTACCAGGAACTGGCGCTGCAGTCGCGACTGCATATCCCGCTGCTGTTCGCGCAGGACGTCATTCACGGCTACAAGACCGGCTTTCCGATCCCGCTGGCCGAAGCCGCAAGCTGGGATCTGGAAGCCATCCGACAGTCCGAGCGTGTCGCGGCCACCGAAGCGGCGGCCGCAGGCGTGCACTGGACCTTCGCGCCGATGCTCGACATTGCGCGCGATCCACGCTGGGGGCGCGTCATGGAAGGGGCGGGAGAAGACCCGTACCTGGGCGCGCGCATCGCCGCCGCGCGCGTCGCGGGCTTCCAGGGCTCCGGGCTGGGGGCACTCGACAGCGTGATGGCCTGCGCGAAGCATTTCGCCGGCTATGGGGCCGCGGTGGGCGGGCGCGACTACAACTCGGTCGACATGAGCCTGCGCCAGCTCTGGGAGACTTACCTGCCGCCGTTCCAGGCCGCCGCCGCCGCCGGCGCCGCGACCTTCATGAATTCCTTCAACGACCTCAACGGCATTCCGGCGTCCGCCAATGCCTACCTGGTGAACGACATTCTCAAGGGCCGCTGGAATTTCCAGGGCTTTGTGGTCAGCGACTGGGGCTCGATCGGCGAGATGGTCACGCACGGATTCGTGGCGGACAACCGCGAGGCCGCCCAGGCGGCGATCAACGCCGGCAACGACATGGACATGGAAAGCGACGCCTACGGCCCCCACCTGGCGCAGCTGGTCACCGACGGCCGCGTGCCACTCGCGCGGGTCGACGATGCGGTGCGGCGCATCCTGCGCATGAAGTTCCGGCTCGGGCTGTTCGACGATCCGTTCCGGTATTCCGATCTGGAAAGGGAGCGCCGGGTGCTGAACGATCCGGCGCACACCCAGGTGGCGCGCACCATGGCGCGCGAGAGCATCGTGCTGCTGAAGAACGAGGGCGCGCTCCTGCCGCTGTCACCAAAGCTCCGGACCATCGCCTTCATCGGTCCGCTGGTGAAGGCCAAGCGGGACAACCTGGGCGGCTGGGCCATGGAGGCGCCCGGCTTTGACTACTCGCAGCTGATCGTGTCGCAGTGGGAAGGACTGCAGCGGCGGCTGGGCCCGGGCACGCAGCTGCTGTACGCCCGGGGGAGCGACATCGAGGGCACCTCGACCGCCGGGTTCGCAGACGCCGTGGCCGCGGCGAAGCGCGCGGACCTGGTGATCCTGAGTGTGGGCGAGAACCGCGAGATGAGCGGTGAGGCCAAGAGCCGCAGCAACCTGCGCCTGCCCGGCGTACAGGAGGAGCTGATCAAGGCCGTGCAGGCGACCGGCAAGCCGGTGGTGGTACTGATCAACGCGGGGCGGCCGCTGGTCTTCGAATGGACCGCCGAGCATGTGCCCGCCATCGTCTACACTTGGTGGCTGGGGAGCGAAGCGGGGGAGGCCATTGCCGACGTGCTCAGCGGGGATTTCAACCCCGGTGGCAAGCTGCCGATGAGCTTTCCGCGCAGCGAGGGCCAGATCCCCGTGTACTACAATCACTTCAATACCGGCCGTCCCGCCACTGACGAGCCGGGTCACGGCTACCAGTCTTCCTACCTCGATCTGCCGCTGCGGCCGCGCTACGCCTTCGGACACGGCCTCAGCTACACGAGCTTCCGTTACGATCACCTGCAGCTCGACCGGCACCAGCTGCGCGATAACGAGATGCTCACCGCGAGCTTCGAGCTGACCAACACGGGGGTGACGGCGGGGAGCGAGACCGTGCAGTTGTACCTGCGGGACAAGGTGGCCTCGCTGGTCCGCCCGGTGCAGGAGCTGAAGGACTTCCAGAAGATCGCGCTGCAGCCGGGCGAGAGCCGCGTGGTGCGCTTCGTGATCGACCGCGACAAACTCTCCTTCTACGATGCGCATCTGCAGTGGGTCGCCGAAGCGGGCGAATTCGAGCTCCAGATCGGGGCGGCATCGGATGACATCCGCCTGCGCGACCTGTTCTCGCTGCAGGAGACAGGCTCGCCATGACCGGGAAGTTCTCGTCAGACTGGGAGCTCGCGATCGACCTGCCGCTGGGAGTCGTGGCCAGCCAGCTGGCGAGAATCGAAGAACAGTTGCGGCAGCTGAACACCAGGGCCAGGGATCTGCTGCAGGAGCGCGGCGCTGGACAGCGCAACGGGGCCATTTCAGTCCGGCTCGAAAACATCAACAAGGCACTCGATTCGATCGGGGCCTTCATCTCAGGGCTCGAGGCGGAAATCGAAGCCACGCGCCGCTCCTCCGATGCCGTGTTCTCGCACGCCCCCTATCGCAAGCCCTCGCCGGACCGGGATGACTGATCGCGGGCTGCGCGGCCGGAACGGGTAAAGCAAAAGCCCCGGAGGTTTCCCTCCGGGGCTCTGTTGCGACTCGCTTCGGCGAGGCGCGATGCGCAGGTAACGCGGCCGCGTTACATGTCCATCCCGCCCATGCCGCCCATGCCACCGCCGCCGGGCATGCCGTGGCTGTGCTCCTCATCCTTCGGAGCCTCGGCGACCATCACTTCGGTCGTCAGCAGCAATCCGGCCACGGAGGCCGCATTCTGCAGCGCCAGGCGCGTCACCTTGGTCGGGTCCAGGATGCCCTCTTCGAGCATGTCGCCGAACTCGCTGGTGGCCGCGTTGTAGCCATAGCTGCCCTTGCCGGCTTTCACCTGATTGAGGATCACCGCGGCATCTTCGCCGGCGTTTTCCACGATCTGGCGGAGCGGCTCTTCGATGGCACGCTTGAGGATGCCAATGCCGACCGTCTGGTCTTCATTCGCGCCTTCAAGCTTCTCGAGCGCCCGCTGCGCGCGGATGAGGGCCACGCCGCCGCCGGGAACCACGCCCTCTTCCACCGCCGCACGCGTGGCGTGCAGGGCGTCTTCGACGCGGGCCTTCTTTTCCTTCATCTCCACTTCGGTGGCCGCACCGACCTTGATCACGGCGACACCGCCGGAGAGCTTGGCGACGCGCTCCTGGAGCTTTTCCTTGTCGTAGTCGGACGTGGCTTCCTCGATCTGCTGGCGGATCGACTCGACACGGCCCTTGATGTCCGTGTGCTTGCCGGCGCCGTCGATGATCGTGGTGTTTTCCTTCTCGACCAGCACCTTCTTGGCTTCGCCCAGGTCATTGACCGAGGCTTTCTCGAGCGACAGGCCGACCTCATCGGAGATCACCGTGCCGCCGGTCAGGACCGCGATGTCCTGCAGCATCGCCTTGCGGCGATCGCCGAAACCGGGGGCCTTGACCGAGGCCACCTTGAGGATGCCGCGGATGTTGTTGACGACCAAGGTCGCCAGCGCCTCGCCTTCGACGTCCTCGGCGACCACCAGCAGCGGACGCCCGGCTTTCGCCACGGCTTCCAGCACCGGCAGCATCTCGCGGATGTTCGAGATCTTCTTGTCGACCAGCAGGATGTAGGGCTTTTCCAGTTCGGCGGACTGGTTGGCCTGATTGTTGATGAAATAGGGGGACAGATAGCCGCGATCGAACTGCATGCCCTCGACGACCTCGAGTTCGTTCGCCAGGCCCGAGCCTTCCTCGACCGTGATCACGCCTTCCTTGCCGACCTTTTCCATCGCCTCGGCAATCGTCTTGCCGATGCTCTCGTCGGAATTGGCGGAAATCGTGCCGACCTGCGCAATCGCCTTGGTGTCCTTGCAGGGCTTGGAGAGCTTCTTGAGCTCTTCAATCGCCGCCGTGACGCCCTTGTCGATACCGCGCTTGATGTCCATCGGGTTGCGGCCGGAGGCCACGGCCTTGAGGCCTTCGCGGATGATCGCCTGAGCGAGCACCGTGGCGGTGGTGGTGCCATCGCCCGCCTCGTCAGAAGTGTTGGAAGCCACTTCCTTCACCATCTGCGCGCCCATGTTCTCGAACTTGTCCTTGAGTTCGATTTCCTTCGCGACCGAAACACCGTCCTTGGTGATCGTCGGGGCGCCGAAGCTCTTCTCGAGCACGGCATTGCGGCCCTTGGGTCCCAGCGTCGCCTTGACGGCGTTGGCCAGGATGTTGACGCCTCTCACCAGACGGGAGCGGGCGTCATCGCTGAAACGTACTTCTTTAGCTGCCATGTGTGCTTTCCTCTACTTGCCTTCGATGACGGCCATGACGTCTTCTTCACGCATGACCACCAGGTCGTCACCGTCGACTTTCACTTCGGTGCCGCTGTACTTGCCAAACAGGATCTTGTCGCCGACCTTGACGTCGAGCGCACGGACTTTGCCGTCCTCGAGGATCTTGCCCTTGCCCACCGCCATGACCTTGCCCTGGATGGGCTTCTCGGCCGCGGTGTCCGGAATCACGATGCCGCCTGGTGACGTGCGCTCTTCCTCGAGTCGCTTCACAATCACGCGGTCATGAAGAGGACGAATCTTCATGGAACTCACTCCTTAAGATCGATTGGTGTTGGACGAACCGGCTAGCCGGCATATGTAAAATTCAGCCCCGTCGGAGCAGTATTAGCACTCTCCCCAGGTGGCTGCTAATGATAGGGGCAAATTCTGGGAATTCAAGCGCAACCACGGATTGTGCGGCCGGACGGGATCCCGGGCGGACCTCGCGCCGGTGTCCGCGCTGCCCGCCGATTTGCGGGCGCCCAGAGCTTCCGCGCGATTTCTGGTCCCACCGCGAAACCGAATGAACGCGTGCAAGTCCTAGGTTTTGCGCGACCGGCGACACATGACGATCGGGCTGGTTCGGGCTATGCTGAATTCTTAACATGGCGGCGGCATCGACATAAGCCGCTGATTCTGGAACCCAAGTGAAGCTGACTTCCCCGCTCGCGAAACCTCAGTGGTGGCCGGCCGTGCTGACCGCCCTGGTGCTCTCTTGCCTGGGCACACCTGCTTTCCCGGCCAGCGAGAGCGCGGCCGCGGCGCCGTTCCCTGCAGCGAGCGGCAGCCAGGATTTCCTGCCGCCGGAGGTCGCCTTTCGGGTGGCGGCCCATGTGGAGGCACCGGACCGCGTGCGCCTGAGCTGGGCCATCGCGCCCGGGTATTACCTCTATAAATCGCGCCTCAAGTTCGCAACTTCGAGCCCCGGCCTGACCCTGGCGCCGCCCGAACTTCCCGACGGCGACACCAAGACCGACGAGTACTTCGGCAAGCAGGTCGTCTATCACATGGAACTCATCGCGCACCTGGGCGTGAAGCGCGCGGCGAGTGCCGGCCGCCAGCTTGACCTTGCGGTCACCTACCAGGGCTGCGCCGAGGCGGGCCTCTGCTATCCGCCGATCACGCGCCAATTCAAGCTCGATCTTAGCGCCGTTACGGCGTTGGCCAGTGACGGCGGCCCGAACGGGAGCGGCGCCAGCGGTGGCGGCGCAGCCGCTGAACCACCGTTCGTCTCCGAACAGGACCGGCTCGCGCACCTGATCCGCAGCGGGCGCCTGGCTGCGATCGTCGCCACCTTCTTCGGGCTCGGACTGCTGCTCGCCTTCACGCCCTGCGTGCTGCCGATGGTGCCGATCCTCTCAGGACTCATCGCCGGCCAGGGCAGCGGCGTCACCACCCTGCGCGCGTTCCTGCTTTCCTTGACCTATGTGCTGGGCATGGCGGTGACTTACACGCTCGCCGGAGCGGCATTTGCCGCGGCGGGACACCAGGTGCAGGCCGTCTTCCAGCAACCCTGGATCGTCATCCTGTTC
>DATFUG010000093.1:0-11913 GCA_035261025.1 Steroidobacteraceae bacterium
CTGGTGGTCATGATGTCCTCTTCGTGCCAATCTACTCGGCGAGTACGCGGTGAACGAAGGACACCGCAATCGAGCCCTCACCCACGGCTGAAGCCACCCGTTTGACATTCCCACCTCTCACATCGCCGACGGCGAACACGCTGGGCCGGCTGGTCTCGAGAAGCAGCGGGGGTCGTGTGAGCGGCCATCGCGCAGACGCCAGGTCGTCCGGCGTGAGGTCTGGCCCCGTCTTGACGAACCCTTTTGAGTCAAGCGCGATGCAGCCGTCAAGCCAGATCGTGTTGGGCAACGCGCCCGTCATCATGAAGACGTGCCGGATGTCGAGCGTCTGGAGCGCCCCAGAAGTCTTATCTCGCACACGCACCCGCTCGAGATGAGAGTTGCCTTCGAGGCCGATGACCTCCGTGTGGGTTCTGAGTGAAATCGACGGGCTCTCCTCGATCCGGCGACTCAGATAGCGCGACATGGTGTCGGCCAGCCCACTGGATCGGACGAGCAAATGAACGTGCCTCGACGTCTGCGCGAGAAATACCGCTGCCTGTCCAGCGGAGTTGCCACCTCCGACGACGATGACCTCTTCGCTGCTGCAGATCTGAGCCTCCATGAACGTCGCGCTGTAGTAAATGCCGGCGCCCTCAAACAGCGAAAGCTTGTCGAGTGACGGCTTTCGGTACTGCGCGCCCGTCGCGATGATGATGGCGCGCGCCTGCAGGCGCCGGCCGCCCTCGATGGTCACGCTGTACGGTTTCCGGCCGCAGTTCATAGATGCCGCGCCTCTCGAAATCATGATCTGCGCACCGAACTTCTGCGCCTGTGCGATCGCGCGGCCCGTCAGTTCCTGCCCGGAAACCCCGGTCGGGAATCCAAGGTAGTTCTCGATTCTTGAGCTCGAGCCGGCCTGGCCGCCTGGCGAGCCGGATTCGAGAACGAGCACGTCCAAGCCCTCCGACGCGCCGTAGACGGCAGCAGCCAAGCCTGCCGGTCCCGCGCCAACCACGATGAGATCGCGTACCTGCGCGGGATCGATGTTCTCGTTGAAACCGAGGCAATCGGCGATCTGCTGATTGGTTGGATTTCGCAGCACCACCTGCTCCCGGCATATCAGCACGGGAACATCGGCCACCTGGACGTTGAATCGATCGAGCAACTGCTGGAGGTCGGCCTCTCGATCCAGGTCGACGTATTGGTGCGGGTGGCCATTGCGCGCGAGAAACTCGCGGGCTCGCAGCGTGCCGGCGGAATGCGCCGACCCGATCAGTATCACATCGCCGATGCCCGTCGCGATGAGCTCCATCCGGCGATAGATGAACGCCCGCATCAGGATGTCGCTCACCTCTGGGTCGGTCTGCACCAGACCGATGACCTGCTCGCGGCTGAGCTGGATGACTTCGCCCGGCTCGCTCACCACTGCGCGCATCAATGAACGGCGGCCGAGGAGCAGGTTGCCTTCGCCGGTGAACTGTCCTGGGCCATGGGTGACCACGAGCGTGTCGCCGAGGCTCGAGGGCTGGATGATGTCGATCCCGCCGGAGCGGACGACAAATAATGGGACGACGGCATCGCCGGCCTCGATGAGCACCTGATCGCGCGCGATCGCGCGCACGGTGCCGTGGGCCCCGATCCGCGCGACTTGCGCGGACGTGAGCGTCGGAAACATCAGCGCCTTGTGTGTATCACTGATGGGCGGCGGCGGACGCAGGGGGCGTGTCATGAGAGAGGCTCAATTGCGACCATACCGGTTCACCCCACCCGTCGCAACATGCCCACAGGAGGGTGCGGGCTTCGGAAAACGACAGTCGCAGGGGGCGCCGATGCAATGCCTCGGCCGGCGGCCATGGAGGGCGATTCGCTCTCAGGCCACTTTGACGATTACTTTGCCGAAATTGTGGCCCTCCAGCATCCCGACAAAGGCACTTGGCGCTGCCTCAAGCCCCTCCACCATTTGTTCACGATAGCGAATCTCGCCATTGGCCACTAACGGGCCAACCTCCTCAAGAAATTCATCGTAGTAGTCGGAAACGAACTCGGAATAAAGGAACCCACGGATCAGTAGGCTGCGTCTTAGAACAGTGAGCATCGTGTCTCCCAACCAGTCTCGACCGGTCTGAGGGACACCGTTATAGAAGGCGATCAAGCCGCATACGGGAACGCGCGCATATCGATTGAGCAACGGTAACACCGCCTGCCACACGGGGCCGCCCGCATTGTCGAAGTACACATCGATGCCATCTGGAGACAAGTCCTGCAGCACCCGTGCGAAGTCCTCGGCGTGCCGATCAGCTGCCGCGTCAAAGTCAAGACAGCTGACTAAATAGTGGCATTTCGAGGCTCCCCCCGCGATGCCAATAGTGCGCGCGCCGGCGCGTTTGGCTAGTTGTCCAACCAGAGATCCTACGGGGCCCGTGGCGGCGGAAACTGCCAGGGTCTCTCCCGGCTTCGGTTGACCAATGACCTTGAGGCCCACATACCCGGCAAATCCAGGCATGCCAAGAACACCGAGATACACCGTGAGGGGAACGCTTCGGTTTCGAACGTGACGCGCATCCTTGGCATTGATCGCAGCGTGACTCCGCCACCCGACCATGGTGCGCACGATATCGCCTTCCCGGAATTCGTCACTTCGGGATTGCATGACCTCCGCGATTGCTTCTCCCTCCATGGTGTCTCCGACCGCCACCGGCTGAGCGTAGGGGGCCGCGGAACTCATCCGGCCGCGCATGTACGGGTCCAATGAGAGATATTGGGTGCGCACCAAGAGCTGGCCCGCCTCCGGCCGCGGCATTGCGCCGCTCTCCAGTCTGAAAGTGTCGAGCGTCGGTGCGGCCACGGGGCGCGATGCCAATACAATTCGTTGGTAGGCTTCCATCAATCGTCTCCGAGCCTGGATCGTGGTTGCAGGAGAAGTCGTTCCCGCGCAATGTGATCGGGATTCCCCCTGCAATTTGGCACGCCCCGGAGGAATGAAAGAACGACAAAGAAGCCTCTCTCTAGGACGTTTGCCCCCGAGGACTTTGGCGGACCGTTCCTTACGCCAGGGGTCTTGAGGGGAAAGGCGGGCGCGCGTAGGATTTCGGCCGTATCCAGAGTAATGTCCCGGCATAGTTCGAACGGGGCGCCTGCCTGGCAGGGGAGGTCGTTATTCTTCGGGTTGGTCTACTGCTTTCGCCGGGATTCGCGAATCTCAGCTTTGCCCCGTTGGCAGCATTCGAGGCCGCCAACGCGATGCTCGCAGAACCCCATTACGAGCCGCACGTCGTGTCGCCGAACGGCGGGGGCATCGTGAACTCTTTCGGCATGATTGTTCAAACCGAACGAGCCGGAGACGCGGCCTTGGACACGTTAATCGTGGGCTCACCGCCGGATACCCGCAAACCTCCTGACGATGTCGTTCGATTCCTGCAGGACAGCTTCCGCAGGGCGCGCCGCATTGCGGCAGTCTGCGTTGGGGCATTCATATTGGGCGAGGCCGGGTTACTTGATGGGCGGCGTTCGACCACTCACTGGATGTTTGGGGACGAGCTTAAGCGTCGATTCCCAAAAACACGCGTCGACATTGATCGCATATTTGTTCAAGACGGCCCCATCTGGACGTCGGCCGGTATGACAGCCGGGATTGATCTGGCGCTCTCACTGATTGAGCGGGATCTAGGATCCGACAAGGCGCGGGAAGCGGCCCGGAACATGGTGATCCACCACCGGCGGGCCGGAGGACAGTCCCAACACTCCGCTCTTCTGACCCTGGATGCCAAGTCCGATCGTGTTCAGGATGCGCTTCAGTACGCAAGACGGAACCTCTCCAAGCCGCTCAGCGTCGAGAAGTTGGCGCAGGCAGCGTGCTTGAGTCCTCGGCAATTCAGCCGCGTGTTCCGGCTGGAGACGGGGATGTCCCCCGCAAAGGCCGTGGAGAACCTGCGCCTGGAATCGGCACGATTCATGCTCGAGCAGGGACGACTGCCAGTTGAAACCATCGCGCGCATTAATGGGTTCCGGGAGCGAGAGCGCATGCGCAGGAGCTTTCTACGCACATACGGACAGACAGCTCAATCAATCCGGAATGCCTCGCGGCCGCTGGTGTCGATCTAATCGCGATCTCCGCGGGAAGCTCGCCGCGCCACCATGGAAGACCTGCCGGTGGGATCCGGGCCCCTCAGCCGGATCCGATGGATCATCTTGTTCCCCCGCATTCCAGAGCACCGGGACTGTTCGGACCGCCAGACGCGACCGAAAAGGTGGCTTTTACGACTTTTGTCCTATTGGCGGCAACTCTAGGATGGCGTCAGCGCGTAGTGCCGGGCCGACTTGGCACTCAGATTCGGAAAAGACTCCTTCCGATGTCAATAATCGAATCATTGGCTGATATCTAGTTCACGAGGGCCGCCATGAAAATCTCTGCGCTCGCTCTTACCGCTACATTGGGAATCGCTCTCGCGCCTGCCGGCCAGGCGGCCGTTAAGAGCGTCGTACTAGTCCACGGTGCGTTTGCCGACGGCTCGGGATGGAAACGAGTCGTGGATATACTCGAACGCGACGGTTACAGCGTCTATATTGCTCAGATTCCTGAGACTACCTTTGAGGCCGATGTCGCCGCGACTAAGTTCATTCTCGATCGCTCGGGTCCGTGCGTTCTCGTGGGCCATAGCTACGGCGGCATGGTCATTACCGAGGCTGGTGTCCATGCCTCCGTGAAAAGTCTGGTCTATGTGGCCGCGTTCCAGCCAAGTGTCGGAGAGAGTGCCGGGGAGCTCAATGGCAAGACGCCCCCGGCGAGCAACGACATTGCCCCCGTCGGTGGAGGCTTCTTGCAGGTGAAGCCCGAGTCATATCCTGAGGATTTCGCCGCTGATCTGCCTAAGCCATTTGCTCATTTCATGGCCATCTCTCAAGTGCCTATTTCCATGGAAGCCTTTGGTGCGAAGGCTACGGCTGCCGCCTGGTCGAACAAGCCGAGCTTCGCCGTAGTCGCGAAGCAGGACCGAATGATCAACCCGGACCTCGAGCGCTTTATGGCGAGCAGAGCCAAGTCGGATACGATCGAGCTACCGGGCAGCCACGCCGTGTACGTCTCACATGCCAAAGAGGTTGCCGCGCTGATCGAAAAGGCGGCAAAGAGCAGGGAATAGATGTGCGCCATTGGGTCGCGTGCGCCGCGACCTCAGGCTGGCCGAGCCATTGCGCGCCTAGCCGATATCTGGTCGATGGCTTCAGTTATCCTGAGATTGCGCGCGGGATCGCCGACGCAACCTGAATGATGTGTGCAAAAAGAGCACGGAGGCATGGAGGCGCGTCGGCAGAGGAACGAAAGGCTCCAAGATCGATTTTGTGACTAAGGCTTAAGAAGCGTGCCGAGCACCGCGGGCCATGTACGCTCGAAGTCTGGATCTTGCTGAAGGCCAAGCTTTAGCAAGGCTCCGACTCGCTGCTGCGCTTCGGTCCACATGAGAGCGGTCTGGAAGGAAGTCAGCCCGTCGAGGAGCCGGTCTGCGGACGGCAAAGAGACGTTATTGACGAGAATCTTCGCCGCCGACAAGGCACGCCGATCGAAGGAGGCAATCCGCCGCGCGAGTGCGTCGACGAAGACGTCCAGTTCCGCATCCGGCAGCGCGCGGTTTACGTACCCGTATCGTTCCGCGGTATCGCCATCAAAGTCATTCGCCCCGAAAATGATTTCCAGCGCTCGACCGCGCCCCACCAAATGTGGGAGACGTTCCGTTCCACCTCCCCCGGGATGCAATCCGACTCCAACTTCAGGTTGACCCAGGCGCGTGTTGTCGCGCGACGCAAACCGCATGTCGCAAGCGAGCACAAACTCGCTGCAAGCGCCTCGAACACAGCCGCGAATCTTGGCGATACTAACCACAGGAGATCGGGTGATACGGACAAACGTATCGGCGAGGACAGGAAGACCTGAGGGGCCGACGGCCGTCATGACGTTGCCCAACTTGCCCGTTAAATCAAAGTGACTGAGGTAGAAATCACGGTTCGCGCTCTCGAACACGACCACGCGCAAGTGTGGATCGACGTTCATGCGTGCGAGTAGGTCTTGCAGAGCTTGGAACATCGCCCCGTCTGCAACGTTGAAAGGCGGATGGTCGAAAAGAATCCTCCAGTACGCTGGCGTTTCCTCCATTACCCGCAGTGGCGCGCCGGACTTAGTCATGACTCGCGCTCCCTGTTTCCACCCCGGCATTCATGACATCCTCTCGCGTTGAGGTGGCATTGCGAAGATCATTCTCGCGTCGACGGTGCAGTTGAAGGGCTACCAGTGCCCGCTGGCTATCCTGGGCACTACGGAACGGATTAGCCTCAGCGTAGACACTGTCTGCGGCTATGCCGGGTCGTTTATGCCACCTTTTCAGTCACGGCATTCGACAGCGGTAGGAAGGTTCGTCGCACCAGGTGAATGGCTGAGGGTACAAGGCGGGGACGACATTGCCATTCCTTAAGGTCGCCGCAACATGACCACAAAGGTGGCAAGTTCGACATTCCGGAAACGCCGTTGCAGCCTAGAGTCCGATCGCTTCAGCCTTCAAACTGCGCTGTCGACAATATCTGTAGGAACAGTCCAGTTCGGGCCGGCATCGAGTTGGTCGGTCCCCTCAGCCAGTAATGTTGCGTACGGATATGTTGTCTGGTGCAATGCGGTTGTCTTCACCATTTATCAACAAGCGTCAGTCAACTAGGAACCACTATGACTCCGAAAGACACAAGTAAACAGAATGAACTCAAACGTCGTCAATCGTCACCCCTGATCACGCCGACTGACCTAAAGCCAAAGGCGACCAGAGACATTGCCGGTGGAATGAATGCCATCCTGGCGGACGTCTTCGCGATTTATTTGAAGACCAAGAATTTTCACTGGCATATGAGCGGGCCGCATTTCCGCGACTATCACCTGTTGCTGGACGAGCAAGCTGATCAGGTATATGCGATGGCTGATCCCATCGCCGAACGCATCCGCAAGGTTGGCGGCTCGACCTTGCGATCGATCGGACATATCTCCCGCCTGCAGCGGATCAAAGACAACGATGCCGAGTACGTTGATCCCCTTGATATGCTGGCTGAGCTGCGCGAGGACAACAAGACCCTGGCAGCTCGCTTGCGGGAATTGCATGAGGTTTGTGATGAGCACCACGATATCGCCAGCGCCAGTCTGATCGAAAACTGGATAGACGAAACTGAGCGGCGCACCTGGTTCCTGTTCGAGGCTAGTCGACGCGGCGACGCAACTGGGCACTAGTCCCACACATGGGTGGAGCAACCGGTTCTGGTGCATCTGCGGGCGTCCGCTCACAATCCCCGTCGCAGCGAAAGAACCTCGTCAGAAAAGGAGATAAACGGCGGCTGATTTGCCGTCCCGGGCGATGATGAAATCAATGCCGGCGTAGGCCGGCGGCTTGCCAGGGCTGCCAGAGACCCAACGGACCCGCCCCCTATCTCCTCAGGCGGAGAGATCGGTTGATATCGGAAGTCAGGGTGATTACCCTTGAACACCCCCGCGATGCGGTCGCGCTCGTCGCGGCCATAGTAAATGCCGCCGTTAGGGTCGTGGAGCACGGCGTTTTCGGGAAAGACGTCGTTGATCGCCCCACGCCGACGCAACGGATCGATCTGACCGAACACGTCTTCGAGCTTGCGAAGCAACAAGGGGTTCTGGTGCGTTAGGGGCGAGCGTCGTTACGTCAGCATTTGGCGACGACGAATTCGTTGATCGATAAGGGCGGTGGTTCCGCCTGGCGTGGCTTACTTGGCCTGAAATCGTGATCTCGCGCGAAGTGCCCCTTAACGCACCAGATCACTGGATGATCTCCTCGGTCGTAAATCTTTGTTTTGCCATGATCCAGGGCTCCTTGTTCCACCATTGTGGGGAACATCAACCTGGACCAAAAATCCCGGGGCACATCAAGAACGCAAAAGCGGTCAAAACTGCAGCAAGGGTGGGAAAGACGCGAGGCGCGTCTCGTGTAAGTCTAGACCAATCCTGAAAATGGGAAGGCGAGATGAGCAACACCGATCTCTTTAGGCACGAGGAATGCGCACTGGTTTTGATCGACTATCAACCGGAAATGTTCGAGCAGGTGCGCTCAGAAGCTTCAGAAAGTCTGATCGATCTCAACGTACGGTTTCTCATCAGTACGGCAAAAGCGTTCGATATGCCGATCGTTCTCTCGACCGTCGGTGTGAAGTCGGGAGCGAACCATTCCACTAAGGAGTCTATTCGCTCGGCGGTTCCCAAAAAAATCGAGGAAATTGACCGGTCAACGATGAATGCCTGGGAAGATGACGCGTTTCGAAATGCTGTCATCTCAACGAAGCGAAAAAAGCTAATCTTCGGGGCGCTTTGGACAGAGATATGTCTGGCGTTTCCCGCTCTCGATGCGATGAAAGCGGGCTACGACGTTACGTTTGTGGTTGACGCTATCGGCGGTCGTTCGCAGCTGACCCACCAAACGGCAATTCGGCGCCTCGCCCATGCAGGCGCCGTTCCGAATACCTCGATGGCTCTCGTCTGCGAACTGTTCCGCGACTGGGGATCGCCACTGGGTGGCAAGGCGACGGAGGTCGTCATCCCCTATTACAAGGAACTGAGTGGTCAGGTCCTGCGAGCCGGGTCTACGTCGGCTGGCGTCGCTTCGTAGTGTCCTCACCAACTCGGCGGACAGAGGCTGGTTGACCGGCACGCTCTGGACAATTCTGTAGTTGCCAGTCGCGTTCTCGGCCGGCACCAAGGAAAATGCTGTGCCGGATCGCATCGCCGACCCTGACTCAGCCCAAAAGACAGAAGCCCACCTTAGAATAGCCCGCTAGCATCACTGATCGTCGGCTTTGCGCGCTTTGCCTTCGATGCTGCGCGTTCTTCTTTGGACATCTTCCAGTTGATGCCTTCCACCGTCTTGAGGTACGCCTTGGCCTTATCTGGTGAAGCACCGCTTTCGCCGTGTTCAGCGCTTATGTCTGCGCAACGTGCGCGCGTTGCAGCGCGGGTGCGGTGTCGTGGGGTACCTGGCAAACACCAAGGAGCGACTTAACGAAACGCAACTCCTAGTGGCGCACCACCGTCACTGTTCACGGTTCTCACGTAGCGTGAGCTTCTCAATCAAGAAATCACCTAGCACCTTAACGCGCATCGGCAGCGGTCCCTCCGAGGGCGTCGCCCAGTAAATAGCGCCCAATGGGATAGACCAATCAGGCAGTAACCGCTCGAGCAGATTGGAGTCGAGCGCTTCGCGTAGTAAAAAATCCGGCAAGATACCGAGGCCGGTGCCCGCCACCAGCGCAGGCATCATCGCATCACCATTGTTCGCGCGAAGCGGACCCGAGGGCCTCACGCTCGCGGACTTACGGCCCTTTGTGAAGCGCCAGACCTCGGTGGTCATGGTGTAACTGTAGCTAATGCACCGGTGTTCTGCGAGGTGAAGTGGGTGTTTGGGCCTTCCATGTTTATCTAAATAAGCGGGCGAGCCGACCAGGTAGCGCGGCATTTCACAAAGCCGCCGAACAACGAGCGAGGTGCCAGGCTGGACCGCGATGCGGATCGCAGCGTCAAAGCCGTCTCCGACCAAATCCGTCAACGCGTCACTCAAATGCAGGTCAATCGATATGTCGGGGAAGGCGGCTAGAAACTCTGGCAGCAGCGGAGCCACGTACAACGTACCGAAGGACATGGGTGCCGCTAGACGCACCAATCCCCGTGGAGTTCGAGCTTGGGCCTGAGTGACATCCTCAGCTGCTTCACCCTCCGCGAGGATCTGCGCGGCACGCCCCACGAGCTGTCGTCCGGCATCTGTCAGCTCGAAGCGGCGAGCCGAGCGGACGATCAGGCGCGCGCCGAGCCTTGACTCAATCCTGCCAATCGCCTTTGACACGGTCGCCTTCGAGAGCCTGAGCTCCGCCGCGGCGGCGGCGAAGGAGCGACACTCGGCAACCTTCGCGAAGATCGCGAGTCCCTCAAGATCCGGTAATCGAGCCATGATTATAGTTTTGGAAACCGATGGTTTCGAGAGTTTCTATTTTAAAAAAGAGCCGTTGTCAATAAAATCACGTTGGGCGGAATCCTCTACGCCCCGCGATATCCGCGGAGCTGAGACCGGAGAGCGCGGAAGGCCGCCAAAAAGGGGGATTGACATGGAGCTGCGAAAACACGATATAAGAAAGTATCCTCCGACATCAGCTCTGCTGGCTTCATCCGCCGGGCTCGGTTGGTCCACGATATCCGTGGAGCTCCGTTCTCACGGGGTCAGTGAAGTGCCGGCGTTCGTTCCTCAGCATGTGGAGGTGTGCCTGGTTGTGGCCGGCAACAACGACGGTCTCGTGAGGCGAACTGCGGCAGGGTGTCGCCAGGAGGCGATGCCGAAAACGGGTGCGATCTGGTTGAGCCCGGCCGGGGATAGCAAGGGGATCGAGATCACTGCGCCAATTCCCCAAACAATGCACATGTACCTGCCCACAGCGCTGTTTGAGCGATTGGAAGACGATTTCAATCTTCCAATCGCACCGGCCCAATCGATCCGTTATGCCGGCGGCATCGGCGACGATGTCATTGATCACATTGGACGTTCAATCCTCTCCGAGCTCAATGCCGAGACGGCCGCAAGCCGCCTGTATGTCGAAGCAGCCTCTCTGACGCTTGCGGCCAGACTTCTTCGAAAGTATTGCGATAGCGGGGCATGCGCGTCCACCGGGTCCTCCGCGCATAGTTTCGATCATGTTCGGCTGCGCCGCGTTCTAGACTATATCGCGGCGAACATTGGGGACGATATCTCGCTGGTAAGTCTCGCTAGAATAGCGGGTTACAGTACATTTCATTTCGCGCGCAAGTTCGCACTTGCCATGGGCATTCCACCGCACCGCTATATAAGCCGCATGCGGCTAGAGAAGGCGATGGCAGAATTGGCAGCGGGCAAACTGCCGCTCGCGCAGGTAGCGCTCAATGCGCAGTTCTCCTCGCAGGCCAGCTTTACGCGCGCGTTTCATCGCGCCACCCGCATGACGCCCAAGGAATATCAGCGCCGGCGACGCTAGCAAGAGCGGTAAAAACATCCGCAAGCGTGGGAAAGACAGAGCCGCGCCCAAAGCTTATGTTTCCATTCTGAGCTTTGCCCTCCTTTAGGCCGTCGTGCAGGATGGAAAGATGAGCACCACAACAGTAGGACAGGACCGCAACGAGCAACTGATCCGCCGGCTGTACTCTCTCGCTGAGGCTACCTCAAGAGACACGCCAAAGTTCGTCTCACTCTTTGCAGACGGTGGCTACTTCTACGATGTAGCCGGCGGTGCAAAATACTATGGCTCTGACATCGGCCTGACAGTCGACATCTATGCCGTCGCCTTTCCGGATATGCACAGAGAGCTCGATAGCTTCTATTTCGATGACAATGTCGTCGTGGTGGAGCTATCGCTCAATGGCACGCATAAAGGCGATCTGGCGATGCCGGCGGGCACGATTGCCGCGACGGGAAAAGAAATACACGCGCCCTGTTGCGACGTCTTTCATTTGCAGGATGGGAAAGTCGCTTCCTTTCACTGTTACGTCGCGGTTCCCATTCTTCTGGGGCAGCTGGGTGTGCTCATGAATCTCGGGGCAGCCTTCAAACGCTGATTAGGGCTGTCCCGATGATTGAGCGCAGGCCCTTCGAGGACCTCCCAGGCGAGGACCTCGGCTGGCTAAAAGCCCGGTGGCACTTCTCCTCCGCCACGCAAACTGACCCATCGCCAAGGGGCTGGGGATGCGTGCGTGTGTGGAATGATGAAGAGATCGCGCCTAACACGGGCTTCGCGCTACAGGTGCATGCCAACATGGAGATCATCACCTATGTCCGCGAAGGCGCCGTCACTCACAGAGATAGTCTCGGCAACGATGGCAGAGTCGAGGCGGGAAGCATTCAGGTCGTGAGCGCCGGCACTGGTATCCGCCAT
>DATFUG010000094.1:0-27834 GCA_035261025.1 Steroidobacteraceae bacterium
AATGGACGCCTGGCGCGCCGGGTTCTGGCCGCAGCCCGCGGTGAGCACCTGTCCCATGATCACTTCGGAAATCTGGCCGGCGGCCACACCGCTCCGTACGAGCAAGGCCTTGATGACCTGGGCACCCAGATCAGAGGCGGCCACCCGGGCGATGCTGCCACCGAACTTGCCTACCGCCGTGCGCAGCGCCGCGACGATCACCACGTCTTCCATGCCCTCTCTCCTGTGCTACTTCGATGGCAATATTACTGTGTTACGGTCCAGCGCGCTGAGCTCCGGCGAGCCGCTCAGGATCATCGCGATCCTGATTTCGCTCTCCAGCAGGTCGAGCAGTTGCGCGACACCGGCCTGCCCGCGCGCGGCCAGGGCATAGATCCAGCAGCGACCGATCAGCACGGCCCGCGCGCCGAGCGCCAGGAGTCGCACGACATCAGCACCGGAGCGGACACCGGAGTCGGCGAGCACGGTCAGGCGATCGCCGACGGCCTCGGCAATCGCGGGCAGCGCTCGCGCGGTTGAGGGCGCGCCATCGAGCTGGCGGCCCCCGTGATTCGACACCACGATGCCCTCCACGCCCGCGGCCGCGGCGCTCCGGGCGTCATCGACTTCCAGGATCCCCTTGACGATGAGGGGTCCGTCCCAGTGTTCGCGAATCCACCCCAGATCGCGCCACTGCAACACCGGCTCGAGGTTCGCGGCCAGCCAGCCGATGTAATCGTGCAGTCCGCTTCCCGGGCGGAGCGCAGAGGCGATGTTTCCCAGATTGAGCGGCCCTCCGCGCAAGGCCACGTCCCAGGCCCACCGGGGGTGAGCGATCGCCTGCAGAATGCGCCGCAGGGACGCGCGTGGCCCGGACATGCCCGAGTGGCCGTCGCGATAGCGCACACCCGGCAGCGGCAAGTCGACCGTAAAGGCCAGCGCCGTGCAGCCCGCCGCCTTTACCCGTCCCAGCAGTTCGCGCATGAATCCGCGGTCGCGAATCATGTACAGCTGGAACCAGATGGGCGCCGCCGCCGCAGCCACCTCCTCCAGAGCGCAGACGGAAAGCGTCGACAGGCAGTAAGGGATGCCCTTGGCTTTGGCCGCACGCGCCGCCTGCACTTCCCCGCGACGGGCAAACATGCCGGTGAGACCGACGGGCGCCAGCACCAGAGGCAAACTCTGCGCCCGGCCGAACAGCGTCGTCGTCAATGGCGGCGCCACCACGCCGGTCAGGACTCTCTGGCGCAGCGCGATGTCGGCCAGATCGTCCGTATTGCGACGCATGGTCAGTTCCTGCCCCGCTCCGCCATCGATGTAGTCGAACAGGAAGCGCGGCAAGCGGCGGCGCGCCGCGGCCCTGAAATCACCAGGAGCGGAGATGATCATCGTCGCTTCAGGCCTCGACGATGCGATTGCGCAGTTCGCCGATGCGATCGATGCGCGACACCACCAGGTCCCCGCCCTTGAGCGCCTGCGGCGGGTCCATCGCGAAGCCGACGCCGGCGGGCGTACCGGTGGCAATGAGGTCACCGGGCTCCAGTGTCAGGCCGGCCGACAACGAAGCGATGATGGCCGGAATATCGAAAATCATCTGCGCCGCGCGCGCGCGCTGGCGCTGCTCACCGTTGACGGTCAGGGACAGCTCCAGTGTCGTGGGATCGCCGATCTCCGCCCGATCGACGATGCACGGCCCCAGCGGACAGGTGGTGTCAAGGGATTTACCCTTGAACCACTGCTCGTGCCGGCGCTGCAGGTCACGCGCCGTGAAGTCGTTCGCGACGGTGTAGCCAAAGACATGCTCGAACGCCCGCTCCGCCGAAATGTCACGGCCGCCCGCCCCGATGATCACGGCCAGCTCCACCTCGTAATCGAGCAGCCGCGTGAGCCGGGAATCGAGCCGTACGTCGCCGTGCGGTGAATTCACGGCGTGGGTCGCCTTGGTGAAAAACTGCGGCACAGTCGGCAATCTTGTCTCTTGCCCCACCTTGGCAAAGCCTTCCCGCACGTGGTCGAGGTAGTTCCTGCCGACGCAAAACACATTGCGGACCGGGTTGGGAATGGGCGCGAGCCATTCCACCTGCCCGGCGTCGAGCCAGGCCTCGGGAAAGTCAGCGCCGCGTTCCTGCAGGCGACGGACTGCCTCGAGGGCGCCGCTCCCGCCGCGCACGATGGCCAACATGCTGCTGAAGTCTGCCGCTTCGTTGGCCCGCCGGCCGGCCACGGCCAGATCCAGGACCCGGCTGGACTCCCACAGGCCTGTCAGGGTCCGGCCCTCGTGGACGCAGGTCACCAGCTTCATCGCCTCACCCTCCGCGTTGCCTGGGCCGGAGATTATCCCTCATGGCGGCGCTTGGCCTCCCTGCGGCGTGCATGCAGCACCCACTCCGTGTAGCCGTTGGCCTGCATCCGCCCCTTGAACACCAGTTCGCAGGCCGCCTGGAAGGCCAGACTGCGGCCAAAGTGCGGCGCCATCGGCCGATACCCCGGCTCGCCGGCGTTCTGCTCGTCGACGACCCGGGCCATGCGCTGCAGGGCCGCGAGCGCCTGCTCGCGCGTGCACACGCGGTGGTACAGCCAGTTCGCCATGTGCTGGCTCGAGATGCGCAGCGTGGCGCGATCCTCCATGAGCGCGACATGGTGCGTATCGGGCACCTTGGAACAGCCAACCCCCAGGTCCACCCAGCGCACCACGTAGCCGAGGATCCCCTGGGCATTGTTGTTCAGTTCGCGCTCGATCTCCTCGGCGCTCCACTTCGGCTCCGGCGCGAGCGGCACCGTCAGCAGCTCGGCCAGCGCCGCGCGCGGCCGGTGGCGCAACCCGGCCTGCACCGCCTGCACGTCCACTGCGTGGTAATGCAGGGCATGGAGTGTGGCGGCCGTCGGCGAGGGTACCCACGCCGTGCTGGCGCCGGCGCGCGGATGCGCGATTTTCGTGGCGAGCATTTGCGCCATCAGGTCCGGCATCGCCCACATGCCCTTGCCGATCTGCGCCCGGCCGGCGAAGCCGCTATCCAGCCCGATGTCGACATTCTGGCGCTCGTAGGCATCGAGCCAGCGGGCGTTCCTGATCTCGCCCTTGCGCAGCATGGCCCCTGCGGCCATGGAGGTGTGGATCTCATCGCCGGTGCGGTCCAGAAACCCGGTGTTGATAAAGACGACGCGCTCACGCGCCGCGCGGATGCATTCGGCGAGATTGAGCGTCGTTCGGCGCTCTTCATCCATAATGCCTATCTTGAGCGTATGGAGCTTGAGGCCGAGCAGTTCCTCCACGCGAGTGAAGAGGCGCACCGCGAGGGCGACTTCCTCGGGCCCGTGCAGTTTCGGCTTGACGATGTAGACCGACCCGCTGCGGCTGTTGCGCACCGGACCGGCTCCGCGCAGATCGTGCAGCGCGATGAGCGCGCAGACCGCGGTGTCAATCATCGTCTCGGGAACCTCCGCACCCTCGAGGCGCACCATGTCGCTCATCATGTGGTGCCCGACGTTGCGCACCAGCATCAGGCTCCGCCCCGGGAGCGCCAACTCGCCGCCCGTCGGGGCCTGGTAGAGGCGATCCGGATTCAGGCGCCGGGTGTACAGGCGCTCCCCTTTCCGAAATTGCGCTTCGAGTGTGCCGCGCATCAGGCCCAGCCAGTTGCGGTAGGCCGCGACCTTGTCGTCCGCATCGACCGCCGCGACGGAATCTTCCAGATCCTGGATGGTGGAGACGGCGGACTCCAGCACCAGATCGCTGATCCCCGCCGCATCCGCGCGCCCGATCGGATGTGCGCGATCGATGCGCAGTTCCACGTGCAGCCCGTGGTGGCGCAGCAGAATGCCCGAGGGTGCAGCGGGAGCGCCCTGGAAACCCACGAATGCGGCCGGATCGGCGAGCCCCTGCAGGCCGGCTGCCGTCGCTACGGCCAGCGCACCCCCGTTCACGCGGTACGCCGTGGCATCGCGATGCGACGCCGAGGACAGGGGAAAGTACTGGTCGAGAAATTCCCGTCCGTAGGCCACCACGCGCGCCCCGCGATGCGGGTTGTACCCCTCGGCGCGCGCAACACCGTCGCTCTCCGGCAGCACGTCTGTGCCGTAGAGCGCATCGTACAGGCTCCCCCAGCGTGCGTTCGCGGCATTCAGGGCATAGCGCGCGTTGCTCACCGGCACCACGAGCTGGGGGCCGGCGATGGTTGCGATCTCCGGATCGACATGGGTCGTTGCGATGCTGAACGGCTCCCCAACGGGCACCAGATAGCCAATCTCCCGCAGCATCGCTTCATAATCCGCGCCCAGCCCGCCCCTGCCCGGCTGCGCGCCGTGCCAGGCGTCGATCCGCCGCTGCAGCTCATCGCGTCTGGCCAGCAGTGCGTGATTCACGGGAGCCAGCTCCTTCAGGAGCGTGGCGAGTCCCTGCCAGAAGTGCTGCGGCGTAATCCCGGTGCCGGGAAGGGCTTCTTCGTTGACGAAGCTCAACAGTGCCGGTGCGATCTCGACACCCGTGCCACCCACAGCGTCCGCTGCGCGCGTCCCGTGATCCTCACACAGGTCGGCGTACTCCGGGTGCTGGCGGACAAACCAGGCCACAAACGAACAGCCCGCCACCATCCGCTCCCCGCGGCTGCGAATCAGGTCGAGTGCCTGCCGGACCAGAGCGGTGCCCACGCCCCGACCGCCCAGTGCCGCCGGCACTTCGGCATGATTCAGCCACAAGGTCGGGCCGACGCGGCGGTAACTGATGAACGCCAGCCCGCCGTCAAGTTCAAGTTCGAAGCGCGAGTCCGCAGTGTTGTCCCGCAATCCTTCAGCCATAAAGACCGAAGTGGCCGCGCGGCTCGGAGCTGTCGTACATCCCCCGATGGTACAGCTACCCGCCAGGGCCGGTCAGGTGACAACATCATAACCGCTCTGTTATCGCATTGATGGCGAGCGCTGCGAGATCATTGCCGCTTTTAAGGGACCGCTACCCAGAATGACCCGCCGTGGAACACTGATCGCCCGCATCGCCTGCGGACTGCTCTGCTGGGCCGCCGCGGCAGGTCCGACGAGCGCGGCCAACGTCACCCTGCTGAACGTGTCGTACGACCCGACCCGTGAGCTCTACGTACAGTACAACGCCGCCTTCGCCGCCTACTGGAAACAGAAGACCGGCGATACGGTCACCGTGCGCCAGTCCCACGGCGGCTCGGGCAAGCAGGCGCGCTCCGTGATCGATGGCCTCGAGGCGGACGTCGTCACGCTCGCGCTGGCGGGCGACATCGACGCCATCGCCGCGAATGGCAAGCTGCTGCCCGGGACCTGGCAGTCGCGGCTGCCTGAGAACAGCGCACCCTACACTTCGACGATCGTGTTCCTGGTGCGCAAGGGCAATCCGAAGCGCATCCTCGACTGGAACGACCTGGTTCGTCCCGGCATCAGCGTCATCACGCCCAATCCCAAGACCTCGGGCGGTGCGCGCTGGAATTACCTGGCGGCCTGGGCCTGGGCGCTGCGGCAGCCGGGCGGGAACCCGGCGAGGGCCGAACAGTTCGTGGCCAAGGTCTATAAGAACGTTCCGGTACTGGACTCCGGTGCGCGCGGCTCGACGACCACCTTCGTGCAGCGGGGCCTGGGCGACGTGCTGCTGGCCTGGGAGAACGAAGCCCACCTTGCGCTTAAGGAGCTGGGGCCGGGAAGCTTCGACATCGTCTACCCTTCGATCAGCATCCTGGCCGAACCGCCCGTGGCGCTGGTCGACAAGATCGCCCTGCGCCACGGCACCACGCGCGTGGCCGAGGCCTACCTGCAATACCTGTACACTCCGGCTGCCCAGGAAATCATCGCGCAGAACTATTACCGGCCGCGGAATCCGGCCATCGCGGCCAAGTATGCCAGCCGTTTTGGAGCCATCGCCCACCTCGCGACCATCAGGGATTTTGGCGGCTGGGCGCGGGCCGAGACTGAGCATTTCGCGGACGGCGGCAGTTTCGATCGAATCTACGCCGCGCACTAGGCCCCGATAGGGCGCGCATGTCGATCAGGATCGAGCAGGTCACCAAGCTCTACCAGGGTATCCCGGTCGTCAATGACGTGACGGTCGAGATCCAGACCGGAGAGTTCTTCGTGCTGCTTGGGCCCTCGGGCAGTGGCAAGAGCACCCTGCTGCGCGCGCTCGCCGGCCTGACGCACATCGACCACGGCCGCATGTCGCTGCACGGGCGCGACGTCACCGAAACGCCCGCGCGCCAGCGCGGCGTGGGCCTCGTGTTCCAGAACTACGCCCTGTTCCGCCACATGACCGTGGCGGACAACATCGAGTTTGCGCTGCGGGTCCGGTGGGTGCGTGCCGCCGCGCGGCGCCGGCGGCGGCAGGAACTGCTGCAACTGGTCGCTCTCGAGGGCTACGACGAACGCTATCCCAGCCAGCTTTCCGGCGGACAGCAGCAGCGCGTCGCCGTCGCCCGCGCGCTGGCGCATGAGCCGGCCGTACTGCTGCTGGACGAGCCCTTCGGGGCACTCGACGCCAAGATTCGCGTCGAACTGCGCGAGACCGTGCGCGCGGTGCAGCAGCGCATCGGCATGACCACCATCCTGGTGACGCACGACCAGGAAGAGGCGTTTGCGCTCGCCGACCGGCTGGGCGTCATGCAGATGGGGCGCTTGCTCGAGACCGGTTCACCCGAAGAGCTCTACCGGCACCCGACGACACGCTTTGTCGCGCGCTTCCTGGGAGCGGCCAATCTGTTTCTCGGCGAAGTCTCGGGCCAGGGCCTGCGGCTCGGTACCGCCACGCTGACGCCGGACCCGTCGGCCCCACAGGCCGCCGTGGGCACCGAGGCCGTGCTGGTGGTGCGGCCCGAGGACATCGAGATTGCGCTCCAGACCGGTGCGCCGCAGAGCCCGCCGTTTGCCGGCGGCAAGGTGCGCGCACTGACCTTTGCCGGGCACCAGCAGTATGTCACCGTCGAGCTCGACGAGCTCAGCGGCGTGGAAACGGCCACGGGCGATGGTCGCGGCGCCGGCGAAGCGGTGAGTGTGGATGCGCTCCGCTCCGCGGCGGAGCAAAGCGCCGCGCCGCTGAGTCTGGGCATGCCCGTGAATCTGGGTGTGCGCCGGCTCCACGCCTTGCCCACTCCGATCTCGAGCTTCCGGTTGTTGACCGGCGACGCGGCGCATAGTGCCGCGCTCGAGGCCAATCCGTTGCTGACACAGTTGCTGCGCAGCATGCAGGCGCGCGTCATTCGCCAGCCACCCATCGGAGCGCGCGTGGAGCGCCTGGACGCCGGCATCTGCGTCCTGCCGCTCGCGGCGGACACGCCGGATGCGATCGGCGCCGCAGTGGCGCAGGGGGCGCGCCGCCTGCTGTGCATTCCGCCATTGACCTCGCTGCCCGCGCGAATGCTGATCTACGCCGGCGAGGCCATGCGCAGCAGTGCTCTGCTGGCGCTGGTGTCGAGCGCCATGCGCCACCTGCCCGTGCCCACGACCGCGGTCACCATCCAGCGGCCCGAGGCCAGTCGGAGCGAAGTCGTCGAAGCACAGCGCAAGCTCCTGGATACGCGAGCCGATCTGCGCAGTGCGCACGGTCTGGATCTGCGCGGCGAGCGTTTTGTGGGCGACCTGCGCAGCTGGCTCGCCCACGTCGCCGCGCAGCCCGAACCGCTGCTGATCGTGCTGGAATTGCCGGCGACACCGGAGACACTCGCCCAGTCCCTCGCCGGAGACCTGGCGCCGCTGTTTGCGCCCGGCTCCCGGGCGGCGGTGCTGTTTGCCATCGAAGCGGCGCCGTGAAACTCTTCGGAGCTGCCCGGCTGTTCAGCAGGCCACGCCGCCAGCAGATCCTGCCCGGCTTCGGGCTGACCATGGGCTACACGGTTACCTACCTCAGCCTGATCGTCCTCATCCCCCTGGCGGCGGTGGTGTTGAGCGCTTACGGCCTGCCGCTCACCCAATGGCTAGAGGTCCTGGCCGCCCCGCGCGTCCTGGCCTCCTTCAGGCTCAGCGTGAGCGCCAGTCTGATCGCGGCGGTGGTGAATGCCGTATTCGGGCTGCTCATCGCCTGGGTCCTCACGCGCTATGAATTTCCTGGCCGGCGCCTGCTCGACGCGCTGGTCGACCTGCCCTTCGCGCTGCCTACCGCGGTCGCCGGCATCGCCCTCACGACGCTCTACGCGCCCAATGGCTGGCTGGGCCGGATCCTGGTCCCTTTAGGGATCAACGTCGCCTTCACACCCCTGGGCGTCATCGTCGCGCTGAGCTTTATCAGCCTGCCCTTCGTGGTGCGCACCCTGCAGCCGGTGATTGCCGATCTTGACCAGGATCTGGAACGCGCCGCCGACACGCTCGGGGCCGGTCCACTGCTGGTCTTTCGCCGCGTCATCTTCCCGGCCCTGCTCCCGGCGCTGATCACCGGCAGCGCCCTGGCCTTTTCCCGGGCCCTGGGCGAATACGGTTCGGTGATCTTCATTGCCGGTAACATCCCGCAGGTCTCCGAGATCGTGCCGCTGGTGATCATGACCAAGCTCGAGCAATTCCAGTACCGCGAAGCCGCCGTGGTCGCGGTTGCCATGCTGCTGCTGTCCTTCGCCATGATGTTCGTGGTCAATGCCGGACAATTGGCGCTGCAACGCCGCCACCTGGGGAAGCGATGAGACAGCGCGAGGATTTCCCCGGCAGCTCCGGCGCGGCCCGCGTCATCGGACGGGTCCTGCTGGTGAGCGTCGCGGTGTTGTACCTGGCGCTGTTCCTGCTGCTGCCGCTGGTGACCGTCTTCGTGCAGGCCTTCGCCCACGGCGTGGTCGCCTACTGGCAGGCACTGGCCGACGCTGACACGCTGGCCGCCATGCGCATGACCCTCACCGTGGCAGCGATTTCCGTGCCGCTGAATACCGTCTTTGGCATCGCGGCGGCCTGGGCGATCAGCAAGTTTGAATTTCGCGCCAAGGGGTTTCTCCTGACGCTCATCGACCTGCCCTTCGCGGTGTCTCCGGTCATCGCCGGTCTGGTTTTTGTGCTGGTGTTCGGCGCCCGCGGCTGGTTCGGCGACTGGCTGAGCGATCACGATTTCAAGGTCATCTTCGCGATGCCGGGCATGGTGCTCGCCACGACTTTCATCACTTTCCCCTTCATCGCGCGGGAGCTGATCCCGCTCATGCAGGCGCAGGGGCGCGATGATGAGGAAGCCGCGCTCTCGATGGGCGCCGGCGGCTGGCGCATATTCCGCGTCGTAACGCTGCCGAACGTACGCTGGGGGATGCTCTACGGAATCCTGCTGTGCAACGCCCGCGCGATGGGAGAATTCGGCGCCGTATCAGTGGTCTCGGGCCACATCCGCGGCGTGACCAACACCTTGCCCCTGCATGTGGAAATCCTCTACAACGAGTACAATTTCGTTGGTGCCTTTGCCACGGCCTCACTGCTCGCCATGCTCGCGCTCCTGACACTCGCTCTCAAGACTTTGCTGGAAGGCAGCCACCCGGAGCTGCGCAGCGCGCGGACCCGCAAGGCCAGCACCGCGGCGCCACGGCTGGCGCCGCGGTGAGCGTGCCGCCAGCCCATTCACCAAAGTTCCGGCTGGCCACCTGGCTGAGTGCGGGGAGCCTGCTCATCGTGCTCATGGCGCTCACCGTGATGGCGGTGACCTCATCGGTCATCGTGAGCCAGTTCGCGGCACGCCAGGCCCTGGCGCGCAGTGAGCTGGCCGCCAGTTCGGCGCGCGAATATTTCAGACGCCTGGGCGAGAGCAACCTGGTGGCGGCGCGCACCCTGGCCGGGAATCCAACTCTGGCCCGCCTGCTCGAGTTCCCGGAGGCTCCTTCCTTAAGCCTGTTCCTGCGTAACTACTGCGCCTCGGTGCGCGCCACGGCCTGCCTGGTGCGGCACGCGGACGCGATTGTCGCCGCTTCGGCCGCCGTCCCGGCGTGGCCCGAGATCGCTGCCGCCCGCGCCGAGCAGGGCGAGGCCTTTGCGCTCGGGCCGCGCAGCGGCGGCCCACCCCTGCTGGGCGCGCTGGTGCCGGTCGCGACTCACCCCGGCCTGGAAGTGCTGATGCTGCAGGCGCTCGCCGGCACGGCGCTCAGCGAGGCAGGCCGGCAGAGCGGCGCGGCGATCGACGTGCAGAACCTCGCCACCTATCGCGCACCGGATGACGATCCGCTTACGCCGCTCCATGCCGCCGCATTGACGAATGGCGTGCATGCGGCGGTGCGCGTGAGTGCCCTGGACTCCTACGCCGCGAGCGTGGTCATGATCAATGGCACGGGTGAAGCGGTGGCGCTGCTCGACGCGCGGCTCCCGGCCCAGGAGTTCGACCGCTCGGCGGCCGCCTACCGCCGTGTCGTGATCCTGGTCAGTCTACTGGTCGCGGCGCTGGCCGGACTCGCCGGACTCGTCTCCGGGCGCTGGCTCGCCGCGCCGGTCGTGCGCCTGGCGGAGATGGCGCGGCGCATCGGCCAGGGCGATTTCAGCCCGGCCGTGCCGACTGTGGTGCCGCGCGAGCTCGATTCGCTGGCGCACGCGATGGACGAGATGCGCCAGAACCTGATCGAGCTCACCGCGCGCCTGCGCAGCCGCGAGGCGGAGGCGCAGGCCGTATTGAGCGGCGTTGTCGAGGGGGTCTTTGTCACCGACGAGCAGCGCACCATCGTGTACGCCAATCCCCAGTTCACGCGCAGCGCGCCGGGTGCCGCCGGCGGTGCTATCGGAAAATTCTGTGGCGATGTGTTGCATCCACACCTGGCCAGCGCGGAGCGGCCCTGCGAGCGCAACTGTCCAATCGTCGCGGCGCGTCAGGGCCGGCCGGCCCGCGCCGCCGAGCAGCTCAAGGGCGCAGACGGGCTGCTGCGCTCCACGATTGTCGTCAGCGCGCCGCCCGCGGATGGCCGGCAGGTGCAGCTGCTGCGCGATGAAACGGAGCTGGAAGGTGTGCGCCGCGCCCGTGACGGCGTGCTCGGCAACATCTCGCACGAATTTCGCACCCCGCTCGCCGCGCAGCTCGCGGCCATCGAGATGTTGCGCGATGGCATCGACAACATGGATGCGACGGGACAGCGCGCGCTGCTCGCAAATGTCGAGCGCGGGGTGCTGCGCCTGATGCGCCTGATCGACAATCTGCTCGAGAGCGTGCGCATCGAGTCCGGGCAGCTGGAGCTGCGGCGCCAGGAGGTGTCGCTGGAGGCGACCGCCCAGGAGGCCACGGAGCTGATGCGTCCGCTCCTGGCGCAGGCAGAACTCATTGTCAGCCTGGATTTCAGCGCACTGCAGGGCGGCAGCGTGCCCGGCGACGCGCAGCGCCTGCAGCAGGTCTACGTCAATTTGCTGTCGAATGCGGCCAAGTTCGCGCCCCGCGGCAGCACGATCCGCATCGGTGCGTCGCGGGCCGGCGCCCGGATTGAGTCCTGGGTCGATGATGCCGGCCCCGGAATCCCCCCGGGGGATCCCGGCGCCATCTTTGAGCGCTTTCGCCGCGGCGACAATGCGGAGCCGGATGCGCCCGGCTTGGGGCTCGGCCTGTGGATCGTGCGCTCGATCATCGAACGGCACGCAGGCACCATTCGCGTTGAACGCACGGCCGATGCGCACACGCGTTTCGTGATGAATTTGCCGGCGGGCGCGGCGGCATGAAGATCCTGCTCGTGGATGATGATCCGGACATGCTGGCGGTGACCAGCTTCGCGCTGCGACAGGCGGGCATGCTGGTGGTGGAGGCCGGCTCCTACGACACGGCGCTGGCGGTGTTTCATGAAGAGCAGCCGGACCTCGCGATACTCGACATCAATATTCCGGGCGGCAACGGGTTTGACCTGTGCCAGGCCCTGCGGCGTGAATCGAAACTGCCCATCCTGATGCTCACGGTGCGCAATGAAGAGGCGGACCTGGTACGCGCCCTGGAGCTCAGTGCCGACGATTACCTCGGCAAGCCCTACAGCCCCCGCACCCTGATCGCGCGGGTCAGGGCGCTGTTGCGGCGGACCGCCAGCGCCATCGATGATCGCAGCAGCGCGGGACTGTTTCGGCTCGACCCGGCCGCGCTCGAGCTGCGCGTCGGAGAGGTCGTGTACCGCCTGACACCCCTGGAATCGAGGCTCCTGCAGCTGCTGATCGCCCATGCCGGACACCCGGTCAGCACGGAACGGCTCCTGAAGCACGTGTGGGGCCAGCGGGCCGGAGGTGACCGGCAGCTGCTCAAGCAGCTGGTGCATCGCCTGCGCCAGAAACTGGGCGAGACCCCTTCGCCCGGCGGCGGCATCGAGACGGTAGCGAACGTGGGGTATCGCTTAAGCGTCTAGCGCCGGCTGCAGGACCGCCGCGCCGCTGAGACGTCCGGCACGCAGATCGCTCAAGGCCTGGTTGGCATCCGCCAGAGGATAGCTTACGGTCGACACGCGCAGGCTTAAGCGGGCAGCCAGGTCGAGAAACTCGCGCGCGTCGCGCCGCGTGAGATTCGCCACCGACCGCAGCACCCGCTCACCCCAGAGTATCCCGTAGGAAAAGGCCGGAATCTCGCTCATGTGGATGCCGGCGCAGACCACGGTGCCGCCCGGCCGCACGCCGCGCAGCGCCTGTGGAATGAGGGCCCCCACGGGTGCGAAGATGATCGCGGCGTCCAGAGCCTGGGGAGGACGCTCATCCGAACCGGCCGCCCACACGACGCCCAGCGAGCGGGCGAAAGCCGCCGCCGCGGCATCACCCGGCCTCACAAAGGCGTAGCATTCCTGTCCGCGGGAGTGCGCCAGCTGCGCGACGAGGTGCGCGGCGGCACCGAACCCGTACAGGCCCAGGCGCGGTGCGGGCCCCGCCGCTTTCAGTGCGCGCCAGCCGATCAATCCGGCGCACAGCAGTGGAGCGGCCTGCACGTCACTGTACTGCGTGGGCAGCGGCAGCGCGAAGCGTGCGTCGGCGAGGACCTCGGTGGCAAAGCCGCCGTCGACGTGCTGGCCTGTGAACTTCGCCCGCGTGCAGAGATTTTCATCGCCGCGACGGCAGGGCTCGCACTCGCCGCAGGTCCACGCGAGCCAGGGGACCCCGGCGCGATCGCCCACCTGCCACCCACTCACACCGGCGCCGAGCGCGAGCACGCGACCCACGATTTCATGGCCTGGCACGCGCGGCAGCGTGGTGCCCGCCAGTTCCCCATCGACGAGGTGCAGATCCGTGCGGCACACGGCGCAGGCCAGCACCGCAAGATGCAGCTCGCCTGCAGCGGGCGCGAGAGCCGGACGCTCCCTTAGGCGTAAGGCCTCGCCGGCATGCTCCAATACGCAGGCGCGCACGCCTCGGTGCCTCAGGTCTTCGCGGACCAGAATTTCATGCGCCAGTCGACCCAGCGAGTGTGCACGTCCAGATAGACTTCACGGTAAATCCTGGCGACCTGCTCCTCGGAGGGAAAGCCTCCCGCCAGTGCCGGCAGCTCACGGCCGCCGGCCAGGGCCGACGCGTGGCGCAGATGTTCGAGCAGGAAGCGCGGATCCTCATCGCCGACACTGATGCGCACCGTGCTGGGCGCGATGCCTGCCTGGCGCAGCGCGTCGTCCGACATCTCTGAATGACTGGTGAGCGCTGGACACAGCACGACCGTGTTCACCTGGCCCAGACTCACCTGCAATCCGAACGCGGGCTCCAGACTGTCAAAGAGGCGTTTCAGCATGGGCCGCGACACCGCGCCGGCCTGCCGCTCGAAATCGATCGTGAACAGCGGTGCCGGGAGCCCCAGGGTCATCAGCCGCGCGCACAACGGCGCGTTGCGATGACCGGGCAGGCCGCCGCAATGCACATTGATCTGCGGATGCAGTGCGAGCGAGCGCGCCAGCACGATCGTATTGATGCACTTGGTCAGCAGCCGCAGTTCCACGGTCCGCATGCCACTGAGCACTTCGAAGGCCTTGTCGGAATCGAGGAAGGCGCCCTTCACGTAATAGACATTCCAGAACATGGTCTCGTCCCAGCGACACTCGCGCTCCCGCCCGTCATGGCCCCGGGCCCGCACCGTCTCGCCCTTGGGCAGGAACATGCGCTCACCGCGGGCGATCACGACGCCTGCGGTGGTATTGCCCGAACCGCACAGATCCTTGGTGTAGGAATGGATGACGAAATCGGGCCGTTCCGCCAGTTCAGGGCGACGCAGCGTCGGCTGCAGGAACGGGGTGCCGACCGTGGCGTCGCAGATCACCGTCAGTCCGCGCGCATGCGCCAGGCGGCAGATGCCCGGCACGTCGAGCACCAGTCCATGCGGATTACAGGGGGATTCAAGGTAGATGAAAATCTGGCGGCCCGCGGCCAGGCGATCGGCGTGGCGCGCAGTCACCGCATCGAGCTGCGCGGAAAATTCCGCGGCGGTCTCGCCGTCAAACCATTCCACCGCCACATCCAGGTTCGCTTTCTTGCCATACCAGTCGTGCAGCAGCTGGTAGGTGCCGCCATAGACGTTGCGGCTGGCGAGGACCACATCGCGCGTACCCAGCAGATGCGCCAGCGTGGTATCGATCGCCGCCATGCCCGAATTGAAGTTCCAGGCGAAATAATCACCCGCCTCCGGGCCGGCCTCCAGGTGCACGATGTGATTGGCGAGGCAGATCGAAGTGGGGTTGAGCAGGCGCGAATAGATCTCGTGCAGCAGCTCGCGGCCCTTGAAGGCATCCTCGATCCACTCCGTGCAGGCGTAGACATAGGTGGCCGTGCGCGTGATCACGGGCGTCGCGCTGAACAGGGCCGTGACATTGTCGAACAGCGGGTTCGGCCCCTTGGCGCCCGCCGTGCTCATGTCATCGATCAGCGCCTGGTAGGTGGAGCGCAGCGGGTTCTGCAGCGTGTCGAGCACCTTGGCAAGCTGGAAGCAGGCGAAGCGCTTGGCGTTGAACCAGGCGATGCGATCCTGCCGGTCAAGGCTCCCCAGCGTGCGCACGGTGAGCTCCCACAACTCGTGCGCAGCGCAATTGGCCGCACCGAGCTGCTGCACCAGCCTCCCGAGCGCGCGCCCGCCCCCGGAATCGGGATCGACACCAAAGTGGCGCAGCTGCTCGTCCACCAGCTCAGGCAGCGTGGTGGCGGCGCTGCTGTGCCGCAGGGGGCTGAGCTGCAGCGCGTGCTTGAATTCTGCTTCGCGGTCCATGGGTGGCGCCAAAGTACTCATTCGATCCGTTGCCGGCAACTGAATTGCATTGAGAGGGGCCTGCTGGCAGCGGTATGCTGCGACAATAGAAACAGCACCGGAACCTTAAGAAATCCATGCCGACCCGCTCACGCCTGCACGTGCCTGCTCCTCCCGCCCGCCCGGGACAGCCCCCGGACTTCAGCTACCTGCAGCTCTCCGCTCCCGGGGCCATCAGCCGTCCGGAAATCACCGCCTCCTGGCGCGACCTGGGCGCACAGGCCAGCGGCCTGGTGCGCGTGCTCGATGATACACACCGCGCGCTAGGCCCCTGGAACCCGCGCCTCGAGGCGCAGGAGCTGCAGATCGGACTGCGCCACATGCTGCTCACGCGACTGTTTGACGATCGCTCGGTACGCATGCAGCGGCAGGGGAAACTCTCCTTTTATATGAAGAGCACGGGCGAAGAGGCCGTGTCGGTCGCCGCCGGCATGGCGCTGCAGCCTGGCGACATGCTGTTTCCGGCCTACCGCAACCAGGGACTGCAGGTGGTGCGCGGCCAGCCCCTGGTCGCGCTGATGTGCCAGCTGCTGTCGAACACGCGCGATATGTGCAAGGGCCGCCAGCTTCCGGTCATGTACCATTCGGCGAAGGCCAATCTGTTCTCGATATCGGGGAACCTCGCAACGCAGTTCCCGCAGGCGGTCGGCTGGGCGATGGCGGCGGCCATCAAGGGTGAGGATCACATCGCGGCCACCTGGACGGGAGAAGGCAGCACGGCGGAGGCGGACTTCCACCATGCCCTGCTGTTCGCATCGGTGTATCGCGCACCGGTGATTCTCAACGTCGTCAACAATCAGTGGGCCATCTCGACCTTTCAGGGCACTGCCGGCGGTGAGCAGAGTTCATTCGCGGCCCGTGGGCCCGCCTACGGGCTGCCCGGCCTGCGCGTCGACGGCAACGATTTTCTCGCCGTCTATGCCGCGACCCGCTGGGCCGCGGACCGTGCCCGCACGGGGGGCGGGGCCACGGTGATCGAACTCGTCACCTACCGCGCGGCGGCGCATTCCACCAGCGACGATCCGGCCCGCTACCGGCCGCGGGACGAATACCAGAGCTGGCCCCTGGGCGATCCGGTCGAGCGCCTCAAGCAGCACCTGATCGTGCTCGGTGAATGGTCGGAGGAACGCCACCAGAGTCTGACCGAGGAGCTCGACGCGCAGGTGGCCGCCGCGTGGAAGGAAGCGCTCAGCTACGGCACCATGAATGACGGGCCACGTCTTGATCGCGACCTGATGTTCGAGGACGTCTTCAAGGAGATCCCCGAGCACCTGCGGCGGCAACGCGAACTGCTGCGCGCTGAAATCGCCGCGACGGGCTGAAGGTCTGCTGATGGCGCAAATGAACATGATCCAGGCGCTGAACTCCGCCATGGATGTGTCGATGGGGCGTGATCCGAACGTCGTGGTGCTGGGCCAGGACGTGGGCTATTTTGGCGGCGTGTTTCGCTGCACGGATGGCCTGCAGCGCAAGTACGGGGAGCATCGGGTGATCGATACGCCGATCGCCGAGGGCGGCATCATCGCCGCGGCCATCGGCATGGGCGTCAACGGACTGCGGCCGGTGGCCGAGGTGCAATTCGCCGATTACGTGTATCCGGGCTACGACCAGATCGTCAGTGAACTGGCCCGGCTCCGTTACCGCAGTGCCGGCGAATTCTTCGCGCCTGTCACCGTGCGCATGCCCTGCGGAGGCGGCATACGCGGCGGGCAGACGCATTCGCAGAGCCCGGAGGTGCTGTTCGCGCACGTGTGCGGGCTGAAAGTGGCGATGCCCTCGAACCCGTTCGATGCCAAGGGGCTGCTGATCGCAGCCATTGAAGACGATGATCCGGTGATCCTGTTCGAACCCAAGCGCATCTACAACGGGCCATTCGACGGCGACGCCAACAAACCCGCCGTACCCTGGAATTCGCATCCGAAGGGAGAGGTGCCGACCGACCATTACACCGTGCCCTTCGGCCGCGCCGAGATCGTGCGCGCGGGCAGCGCCGTCACGATTATCGCCTATGGCACGATGCTGCACGTGGTGGAGGCGGCGGCGGCCTCCATGGGCCTCGACGCCGAGATCATCGATGTGCGGAGTCTGGTGCCGCTCGACGTCGACACACTGTGCAATTCGGTCTGCAGGACCGGGCGCTGCCTGATAGCGCATGAAGCGACGCGCTTTGCCGGCTTTGGCGCGGAGCTGGCCGCGACCGTGATGGAAAACTGCTTCTGGAATCTCGAGGCGCCGATTCAGCGCGTGGCCGGCTGGGATACGCCCTATCCGCACGCCTTCGAGTGGGAGTATTTTCCGGGCCAGGCGCGCGTCGCGCTGGCGCTCAAAGCCGTCATGGAGCCCCGATGAGCCGCCAAGTCTTCAAGCTTCCGGACCTCGGCGAAGGCACGGTGTCCGCGGAGATCGTCGCCTGGCACGTCAAGCCCGGCGATCTGCTGAAGGAGGACCAGCCGCTGGTCGAAATGTCGACGGACAAGGCCGTCGTGGAGATCCCGGCGCCCTTCAGCGGCCGGGTTCTGACCATCACCGGCAAACCGGGCGATGTGATTGCCGTCGGCGCCGAACTCGCCACCTTTGAGACCGGCGCTGCCGCCGAACCGCCCGCCGCCCCAGCCGCGGCGCCCGCAAAATCCGGGCCAGCCGCGCCGCCCCCGCCCGCCTCACCTGCTGTGCCCGCGCCATCCGCCGCGAGCGCTGTGGGGCGTGGCCCGGTGCGGGCATCGCCGGCGACTCGCCGTCGCGCCCAGGAGGCCGGGGTTGATCTGGCCACGGTGGCCGGAACGGGCGTGGGCGGCCGCGTGATGCCCGAGGACCTCGGTCGTGCTCTTCCGCCCCAGGGCGCAGGCGTCGCGCCGCCCGCCCCGCCGGCATCGCCCGGGAGCGGGGTGCAGGAAGTGCCGGTGATTGGCATCCGCCGGGTCATCGCCCAGCGCATGAGCGATGCGGCCCGCAGCATTCCGCATTTCTCCTACGTGGAGGAAGTGGACATCACCGAGCTGCAGCGCCTGCGCAACCACCTGAACAGCCAGGCGCCCAAGGGCTCGGCGCCGATGACGCTGTTGCCCTTCATCGTCGCCGCACTGACCCGGGCACTGCAGAGCTATCCACAATGCAATGCCCACTACGACGCCACGCGCGAAATCGTGGTCCGCTACCAGTCAAGGCATGTCGGCATCGCCACGCAGACGGCGGAGGGCCTCAAAGTGCCCGTGGTTCGCGACGCCGAGCGCCTGGGCTTGCGCGCCCTGGCCGCCGAGATCGTGCGCGTCACGACGGCGGCGCGGGACCGCAGCGCCCGCCGCCAGGAACTCAGCGGTTCGACCATTACGGTCACGAGCCTCGGCAAGCTGGGTGGCATCGCCAGCACGCCCATCATCAACATGCCCGAAGTCGCCATCATCGGCGTGAATCGCGCGGTCGAACGCCCGATGGTGGTCAATGGAACGGTCCAGGTGCGGCTGATGATGAACCTGTCCTCGTCCTTCGACCATCGCTTCGTCGACGGCGCCGATGCCGCCGGTCTGATCCAGGCGCTCAAGGATCTGCTCGAGCACCCGGCCACGATTTTTACAGCCGTCTAGACCGCGCGGAAATCTAGCCCGCCTCCAGCCTCGGACTGGAGTGCTCAAAAGCCTGCACGCAACCGATGAGTGCCGGATATTTCGCGGTGATGACGAACACCGGAAGGGTCGCCAGAAATTGAGCGTAGCGCCCCTTCGCCTCGAAGCGCTGGCGAAACGGCGAGGCTGCGAAATATCCGCCAAAGCGCGGCACGATGCCCCCGCCAATGTACACGCCACCGCGCGCGCCCAGGGTCAATGCCAGGTTCCCGGCCACGTTGCCGAGCCAGCCGCAAAACAGATCCACCGTTTCGCGGCAGCGTGGATCGGTGCCCGCCAGGGCGTGTTCGGTGATCTCCCCGGCGGGGAGCGGCGCCAGGGCCGCGCCATCCAGCTCTGCAAGCGTGCGATAGAGCAGCTCCAGCCCGTCGCCCGAGAGGATGCGTTCGGCCGAAACATGCGAGTAGCGCTGATGCAGGGCAGTCACGACGGCCATCTCGCGCGCATCGACCACCGGCAGGGTGGCGTGGCCACCCTCGCCGGCCAGCGCCAACCAGCGGCCGCTTTCGCGCAGCAAGCCGGACACTCCGAGACCGGTGCCGGGACCGATCACCGCGATTGCAGCATCGGCGAGTGGCGCAGCACCACCCACCTGAAAGCGTTCCGAGGCCGCCAGCTGCGGTACCGCGAGGGCGAGCGCCGTAAAGTCATTCAGGAATATGAGGCGCTCCAGTCCCAGCGCGTGGCGGGTCGCCGCCGCGGAAAAATCCCACTTGTTGTTGGTGATGACGACGCGATCTTCGAGCAGCGGGCCGGCGATGGCGAAGGCCGCCGCGCGCGGAACCGGCAGCGAGCTGTTGGCGCGGATCTGCTTGAGATAGGCCCCCGCGGCCTCGGCCGGCCCGGGATAGCTGCCGCATTTGTAGACCTGCTCGTTGTGCAGGGCCGCCTTGTACCAAATGCCGAAGCGGGCATTGGTGCCGCCGATGTCGGCCACCAGCAGCGCCTCGCCCTGGGTGCGCGACTTTCTCATCAGAACATTGAATTGTCGTTTGCCGGCATTTCCGGAACGCTCTCGACGACATCCCAGTGTTCGACGATCTTGCCCTTTTCCAGCCGGAAGATATCGACGACGGCTTCGCCGCCGCTCCCGGCCCGTTCAGCGGGGCCATGAGTGTAACGAGAATGCACCGCCACCAGATCCCCTTGCGCCACCGTGCGCTTCACGTCCTGGCGCAGCTCGGGGTAGACCTCCCGGGTCAGGTGCGTCAACGCCGCGATCGCCCCATCGACGCCATCGGCCACGTGCGGATTGTGCTGGCGGTAGTAGGGCCCGACGTAGAGCTTGAAAGCCTGCTGCACCTCATGCTTGTTGAACGCAGTGTCGAGAAAGGCCAGCACCACCGCCGTGTTCTGCTGCGCGCGTAGCGCCCGCGCCGTGGGACCGTTGGTCGCGCAGGCCGACACCGAGCAGGCGACCAGGAGCAACAACCAGTTTCGCATCGGACTTAAGTCCTCCATCGCGCGCGTCCCACCCGCAGGATTACCGAATCACTGCGCTCCCGCAACCTGAAAATGGTAGCGCGCCAGACCGGCGAGCGACCCCGTCTCGCTCCAGCCCCATTCGGCAAAGCTGGCGGTGCCATCCACGGCGATCGTGAAGATGGTAGAGCAACGGGTGCCGTAGCTCTCGCCGCGCACGAAAGCACTCGAAAGCATGCGTTCAAGCTCCAGGCTGACGCCGGTGCGCGGCAGCTCCCCGTCCGCCGCCGCCTCGTCATCGCGCAGCAGATCGAGCATCGCCGCCGCCTGCGGCAGCTCATCCAGGGCGGCACGGAGCTGGGACTTGGCCTGGCGCACCTTGGGCCAGGGCGTGTCGAGCAGGTGGTTTGAGAGCGCATACACGCCCGGCTCCAGCGTGCGGGCCCGCTGGATCGTGCTCTCATAGACACCCAGCGTCTGCCCATCGCTGCAGATCAGGTTGAACGGATTGCATTGCGCGCCACGCCGGGCCACCTCTTCGAGCCCCTCCGCCGTGGGCCAGTTCGCCGTCAGGAAATCAGTGACCAGCGTGCCGCGGCTGGGTGCGTCCATCCGGTACACCGCCGGATCACGGAAGTTCGTGAGCGCGGCAAAGCGCCCGCTGCGCGTGACGCCGAGCCAGGTGCCGCCCGCCTGCAGATCGCGTCCGGCGAGTATGCCCTCCTGCCCAGACCACCAGTCCGCGCTCGCCGTGGGCCGCTCAAAATACTCATCGCGATTCGCCGCAACGACGCAGGGAAAATTCGGGTGGACGCGCCAGGCGAGCAGAATGAGACACATCGCGTTGAACCATCCCTCTCGGACGCTGGCGGAGCGCCTCATTATACGATTGCGGCTGCCGTCACGTCGCATTGCGCCCCGTCAGGAATCGCGCTATACCGGCGGCCCCACAGCCAGCCTCCCCGAAGAAGGAGATTCCCATGACTGCCGACTATCGCCTGGCCGCCCGCTTCTGCCTGCTCGCCCTGCTGGCGATACCGCTCGCCGCCACGGCCGCCGACGCGCCGAAGCCCACGGATGCACAATTGATCAAGAGCGCGCTGGCCGCCGCCCCCGCCGGAGTCTCCAAGCACGCGGCGGTCATGGCCGCGGCGGCCGACGGCACGATGCGCTCGCTCCGTCCCGGCACGAATGGCTTCACCTGCATGCCCGATGCACCAAGCACGCCGGGTCCGGATCCGATGTGCATGGACAAGGCCGCGATGGACTGGGTCCACGCCATGTTGACCCATGCCACTCCCCCGGGTGGAAAGGTCGGGCTCATGTATATGCTCGCGGGCGGGACCGATGCCAGCAATACGGATCCCTACTCCACCAAGCCCTCCAAGGCCGATCACTGGATCAAGACCGGTCCACACCTGATGATCGCCGGCGCGGACGCGGCGTTCTACGACGCTTACCCGAAGAACGCGGACCCGGACACCTCTGCGCCCTACGTCATGTGGGCCGGCACGCCGTACCAGCACCTCATGGTTCCGGTGAAGTAACTGGCGTAACTTCTTCAGGAGCCGGCAGCTGCGCTCACCGCTGAGCGCAGCTGCTGGGCGCTGATGGGACCCCGGTTGGCGCTCAGCACGGCGCTCACCTTGCCCGTGGCATCGATGATGTAGGTCAAGGGCAGGACCTGGGGCGATCCGAAACCATTGACCGACGCCTCGCTGAGCAGGCCCACCGGGTAGCTGACGGCACCTGCCGCCTTCACGGCCGCCGCGCGATCATGCCGGTCATCTGCGCTGAGTCCAATCACGGTGACGCCCTGGTCCTGCCGATCGCGGTACAGGGCCTCGAGCTCGGGCATCTCGGCCCGGCAAGGCACGCACCAGCTGGCCCAGAAGTTCAGCACCACGACCCTGCCGCGGAACGTAGCGAGGTCAATCGGCGCCCCCGAGAAGGTCCGTCCCACCAGAGGCGGTGCGCTCTGGCCTGGCGCTGGTGGAGCAGCGCCGAGTGCCGGCATCCCCAGGAGCGCGATTCCCAGCATCGCAAGCGTGAGGCCGGGCAGCCGCCTAGAAACGATAGCTGGCATTGAGTTTCCACATCTCGTTCGCGAACAGCTGATTGCCGCGCGCGTTGGTGTACAGCGGCACCGCGACGTCTGCATACAATTTTAGATTTCCCATCGCCAGCTCGATTCCGGGCGAGACCAGTATGCGCTCATAGCCAGTGTCGTCCGGAAGGGAGTCGGCACCGCCGTCCGGCCGCCGGTACACGGCGCGCAGTTGCCCGACCGGCGTAACCTTCACTCGGGAAGCCGATGGCAGAGCTTCAAAGTACACGCCCAGCACGGCCACGCCCTCTGCCCCCGGGCGGTAATTGTCGTGGTGTGCCACAGGCTGGTCCCATTGCCCCTGCAGGAAGTACGCCCATCTATTGTCGGCACTCCATCGCCCCAGGTGGTAGGCACCCAGCAGCAGGTCCGTGCTGCCGCTGCCGATCTGGGTATCCGCATCGAAGTGCGGATAGCTGGAATCGCCACTGGCCAGCTTCACGCCGAGCGTCAGACCGGTCGACATGTCCGGTGAAACGCCCGTGTAAGTGGCCTTGATGCGAATATCGCCGACCGCGCCGTGGTTGAAGGCCACGATCTGGCCGGTGTTCTCGTCCGTGGTCTGGAAATACCGCTGCCAGTACGGCAGCTCGATGGAAACGCCCCAGGTCCGATTGAACTGGTATTGCCCACCCACCGTCACGAAGTTCGAGCGGATCGCCTTGTCGGGGTTATTGGCCGCCGGCGCGCTCGAGGTGCCACTGTAGTTGTGGCTCTGGTCCAGATAGTCATATTCAATGAACAGCATGCCGCCGGCGTGGCTGGCGTACATCGCACTCGTGCCTACATCGAATATCCCGCAGCCGCAGGCGCAGGCCAGGCCGAGGCTCGGTAGGGCGCTGGCGACTGCCAACGCAATCCATGAAATTTTCACGATAGTCTCCCGAATGAAGATCAGTACAGGCAGCGCCGGTGAATACCGGCGCTGCGCCTACAGGCTGATTTCAGACGAGAGCGGGTGGACCTCGGGGAGCCTGGTGCCGCAGTGGAGGCGCGGCCGGATAGGAATACGCGGCCGGCGCAGCTGCCGGTCGCAAAGCGACGTAATAGGGGTCGGGCGTCTTGAGCACCTGCGAGAGGAGCGCCGCGCCACCGGCCAATGCGAAGGGGCAGGAGGCCGCCGCCGTCAGGTGATGCGCCGCGTGCGCATCCGCCGCATGGCCCCCCGCGTGGTGATGCATGGCGCCCATGGCCACTTCCGCGCTCGCACTGTGCACGGCCATGGGCGATCCCACCGCCGGGCACAGCACCACACTCAGGTGGCCATCGGCCTGCCCTATCATGAATCCGGTCGGCACCGCAGCACGCATCGCCAGCACCAGCACCGCCAGCGCGCCGATCCAGCGGCGGGCGACGCATGATTGCCGGATGGTGTGCAATGACATTGCTCAGCTACCCGTGCGAGCCGGGAGCCCTTCCATAGCCAGCGAGCCCGGGCCCTCGCTCGCGACCAGATGGTGATTGAGCGCAAAGCGGGTAATGTCGGCCGCGTTGTGCAAGGAGAGCTTGCGCATCAGGTTGGCGCGGTGCTTCTCGATCGTCTTGACACTGAGATTCAGATCGCGCGCCACATTCTTGTTGGAATGCCCGCAGGCAATCCGGGTGAGCACCTGGCGCTCGCGCCCCGTGATGCTGCTCAAGGGATCCTGCGGGGAACCGCGCGCGCCGCGGTGCAGATAAGTTGCCAGGACCAGCGACGACACCGCGTTGCACAGGTATTGCTTGCCCGCGGCGACCGTGCGAATGGCCATCAGCAGCTCGCCATGGCCGGAATCCTTGAGCATGTAGCCATCGGCCTGCGCATCGAGCCCGGCGCGGATGTACTCCTCGGTCCCATGTGCCGTGAGCAGCACGATGCGCGTGGCCGGACACACCTTGCGCAATTCGCGCACCAGCAGCAGGCCCGATCGGCCCGGCAGGCCGATATCCGTCAGTACGACGTCCGGTTGCAGGCGCGTGGCGCACTCGAGCGCCCGCTCGAACGTGCCCGCCTCGCCGATGACCTGCAGATCACTTTCCAGCTCGAGGAGTGCGCGCAGTCCTTCCCGGAGGATCGAGTGATCATCGACCAGCAGCAGCGTGAGGCGCTTCAGGGGGCCTGGGCTCGTCTGCTTGGCGCTGGCGCTGTCCACGGCAACGTTTCCGACGCCCGACGGATCGAGTGCTTTGAAGGTGCCAGTGTTTGAATTGCTACGCGCCACGAGACTCCAAAGCTCTCCGTCAAAGATCAGTCGAGTGTACTGTAAATATTCAAACGTACGCCCCTGGGCGTAACATAAGGCTAACAGGAGAAATAGCGCTCAAACGATTGATCTTTAAAGGATTTCCAGTACTCCCACCGCCTGGCTTTGTGATTCGCGTCACAGTTCCGCCAGGACGCTCGCGCCTTTCAATTCTGGACGATCAGCCCATCGATACGCACCTGCCCGATTACGACGCTCACCCGATGACCCGCCTTGACGTAACTACCCTTGTTGGAGAACACCATCCAATACGTTTTACCATTTTCCGGCGTCATCGACTGGCGCAAGGGTCCCACCTGCTCCATCGTCGGCACCGGCAGCGCGACGTGCGACTTGTCATCGATCATCAGCGGGCTCGAGGATTTTTCGTTGAGCGGTGCTGCTTTCGCAGCGTCGATCACCCGGTAATTGAACCGCACCAGCCGTCCGGATTCCGCGAGTTTCGCCGAGAGCCCGTCCACACCCCAGGTCATGGCGTAGTACTGGCGCGCGCTCCCGGTCATGCCGGCGGGACGCCGTTGCGGGGCCAGCCGCGCCGCCTTGGCCGGAGGAGCGGCCGGAGCCGCGGCATGTGGGGTAGCGGCACTGACTGGCGCGGCGGACGCGAGCATCAGCACGCCTGCCATAAATCCCAGGGCAACAACAGCTATCTTCATGTGCATGATTCTGACCTACATCTTTGTCACTTGTCTGACGACTTCATCGTGACTTCTGCACGAATCCCTTGGACTTGGCCTTAAGCGGCGTCATCAGCCCGTACCCTGAAGGCACCGTGAACAGATCGTCGGCCTGCTCGGCCACCTTGATGTCGCGCAGCTCGGCGCTGGCACCGGCACTTTGCCACTTGATCGCAAATCTGAGAGCCGAATCGATCCACACGGCCGCGACCGCTGTGCCCGCCGCGTTCTTGCCGACGTACTTTACCGTGCTGCGCCCCGCCACTTCCTCGACCCCTGCTTTTTCGCAGGCGACCTTCTGCGTCATCACTCTTTGCCAATCGGCGCAGGCGTCATCGGGGTTGCCGACCCGGAGATACTCGGAAGGACCACCCACCAACGGCTGGTAGGCCTTCTGTGCGGGAAACACGGCAAACGCCGTACCCTCCCCTCCGTTGACCAGCAGGATCGTGCCGCTGGTTCCGCGCGTCTCCAGCCGCATCCGGTCCTTGCTGACGTAGAGCTTCGAAGGCCCGTGCGGCGTACTCGTGGCCGCCGCGGGCGATGCGCCCGGCTTGGCAACGCCGGTGAGATACACAACGTCAGCAGAGAAACTCTGCGCGCGGCACACGAGTGGACCCAGACTCATCAGAGCGACGGCCGCCAGGCGGGCCAGGCTGAATTTACAGGAAGATATCTGCGTCATGCGATCCTTCGAACCTCAGTCTTTCGGGGTAGTGAGCTTGATCCAATCCTCGACGCTACGCTGCTGTGGCGCTTGCGGCAGATCGCGTGGCGCGAGCGGGTTGTACTGCTTCCTCTGCTCCTCGTTCAGCACGGCACCGATTTCCTGGACCGTGCGCACCTGGAGTGCGCGATACTGGTCAATCCGGGCTTCGCCCGTCATCGACGCATCGAGCCGGAGACGCAGCGCGTCCTGCTGCCGCTTCTCCAGAATCCGCTTCACCGCCGCCTGCTGATCCTCGCTGAGATTGAGACCACGTCCCAACTGCTTGACACGCTCGTCGAGACTCGGACGTGTGAGGGTGCGGTGCGCCTGCGGCACAGGGCCAGCCTCTGCAGGCGCATCTGCGCCTACGGATGCACCCGATACGGCCACGGCGGCCAAAACCGTCAGCCCCAATAGCGCCCTGCTTCCACGGCGTCCGAGCCGAGCCGCCAATATGCTAGCGCAGCTTGGCAAAGCGGGAGTCCTCCACGCGCGGATTCACGACGATCTTTTCAATGTCAATCTTCTCAGTCTGCCTGACGCCCTCCACCTTCGTCTCCATGAGCTGGGGCATCATCAGGCCGTTCACCGCCCGGTAGTTTCGATAGTAGAGCTCCACTGCATGCATCTTGCCGTCCAGGCGACGGGGGGTGCCGTCAATCTTGGTCTCGAGAAGTGTCTTTGCGTCGATCCATACATGCTGGCTTTCGCCGCTTTTGAAGATGAGCTTCAGTCGGTACGTGTCATTGCCTTCGACTTTCTCGCTCCCTTCCAGCTCGATCTTGGTCCCTTTCTGCGCGTAATCCACCAGCGGTCCGTCCAGGTCCGACTGCATCGCCACGGCCTTCAGCTCGTCGGCCGTGAATGGCTCGACTTCGTGGCGGTTGAGGAACGGACGCAGCTTCCAGCCTTTCGTGCCGTCGTACACCTGGACCGCGGTGTCGCCGTGAAAATCGATTTCCAGGCGCGATTTCCGCCCGCGCATCAATTCCAGGCGGAAGGGCAGCCGCGCCTGCTCTGCGGGGCGTTTGGGCAGCCCCGCGCCACTGCTCTTGACCCCAGGCGCCATGAGCCGCGTCGGACTCTCGTTTCCGCCCGCGTCCATCTTGCCGCTGAGGGCCAGGGTCCTCACCGCCCGCCACGCCTGCAGCCCGCCACGTGCCGCGACGTTTTTGGTCACGATCTGTTCTGCCGTCAGCTTCGCCACCGGCGCAGGAGCGTCCGCAGCCCTCGCGGTGGAAAGCGTCAGGGCCAGGACACAACCGGCTATCAGCGTCGTTCGGATCATTGATGATCGCTCCTTAATATGTCGAGCCTGAAATGCCAACATGCGAAATCTTACCGGACGACGAGGCTGGCCGCGCGGAACTGGTCGATGACTATACTGACCGGAGCCCGGATTTCACATGGCGGCCCGGGTTGGGGAAGGCCAGCTTGCTCGCCTGGCCCACGCATAGCGCCGCGCGCTGACCCAGTACTGTGACACTCTCCAGCGTCGCAGGTTCAAGTCTGACATCGGGAATGGGGTCGATCAAGCAAGACTGGTCGCAGGCCTCAAAGAGAGTCTTGGCCTGGTCCGCGTCACGCGCGCGAAGACTGACGCGGACGACAGTTCGCGCGTCCACCCATTTCACACTGTGCGAGTCTAGGCCCCAGATGCGGGCCCAATCCTGGGCTGCACGATCGCGCGCCAAATGTGTCCGGTAACGGTGCGGCACCGCCGCTGAGGTTCCGGCAGGAGCCGGAAAAAGTTGCGGTCACCCGATTGGTTCCGCCTTCAGCGCCTGCGGCGATGGCGCAGTAAGCCCACAGCGCGCCGCACAGATGGCTCCATGGGCCAGCCCGACGCCCTGGGGCGACCTTCAGGTCGCCCCAGGACTGTGGCCTAATTCCCCGTGAACCCCGGCGAATTCTGGGTCGCGGTGGAAGCCCCGCTATCGGCCAGCGTCACGTGCGCTGCCGAGGCGACCG
>DATFUG010000095.1:0-3286 GCA_035261025.1 Steroidobacteraceae bacterium
GCTGATCGGCGGCATCATGGAGCACGTCGAACAGGCCGGCGTGCATTCGGGCGATTCGAGCTGCTCGCTGCCGCCGATCAGCCTCTCGCCCCAGATCCAGGAGGAGCTGCGCGAGCAGACCCGCCGCCTGGCGCGGGCGCTGCAGGTCGTGGGGTTGATGAACATCCAGTTCGCCATCCAAAATGGCACCATCTACGTGTTGGAGGTCAATCCGCGCGCCTCACGTACCGTGCCCTTCGTGGGCAAGGCCACGGGCGTACCGATCGCGAAGATCGCCGCGCGGGTAATGACCGGCAGGACCCTGCGCGCCCTGGGTGCCCTGGTGGAGCGCGTGCCGCCCTACTACTCGGTCAAGGAAGCCGTGTTCCCGTTTGACAAGTTCCCCGAGGCCGATCCGATCCTGGGGCCCGAGATGAAATCGACCGGCGAAGTCATGGGCACCGGCCGCACCTTTGGCGAAGCCTACGCCAAGAGCCAGTCTGCTTCGGGCGTGATCCTGCCGCGGCGCGGGGTCTGCCTCATCAGCGTGCGCGAGCGCGACAAGGCCGGAATCGTGCCGCTGGCGCAGCGCCTGCAGGCGCGGGGCTTCGAAATCGTGGCCACCACGGGCACGGCCGCCACGCTCCAGGCGGCCGGGATCGAATGCCGGCGCGCCAACAAGGTGCGCGAGGGCCGCCCGCATATCGTCGACATGATCAAGAATGATGAGATCGACCTGATCGTGAACACCACCGAAGGCAAGCAGGCCATTCTGGAGTCCAACTCCATCCGGCGGGAGGCCGTGCACCGGCGCGTCACCTATTACACGACCCTGGCTGCCGCCCTCGCGACCTGCGAGGCGCTCGATCACATTGATGAGGTCGCGGTCAACAGCCTGCACGACCTGCACCGCGAGGCCCTCGGATGACGCGCTCCCCGATGACGCTGCGCGGCGCGGAGTTGCTGCGCGCGGAGCTCAAGCAGCTGAAATCCACGGACCGGCCGCGCGTGATCAAGGCGATCGCGGACGCGCGGGCGCACGGCGATCTGTCGGAGAATGCCGAATATCATGCCGCGCGTGAGCAGCAGGGCTTCGTCGAAGGGCGCATCAAGGAAATCGAGACGCGCCTGGCGACCGCCGAGATCATCGATGTCGCGCAGCTCCCGCCGAGCGATCGGGTCGTGTTCGGGGCGAGCGTGGATCTGGAGGACCAGGACGACGGCAACGTCGTGAGTTACCAGATCGTGGGCCCAGACGAGGCGGACATCCGCGCCGGGCGCATTTCCATAGCCTCGCCGATTGCCCGCGCGCTCATTGCGCGCCGTGTCGGCGACGTGGTCGAAGTCGCCACGCCCGGACGCACGCGCAGCTACCAGATCAACGCGGTGCGCTACACCTGAACGGGCGGCTTCAGGCAGGCGCAGCCCTAGGGGTCCGGCAGCACCAGGCGCGGGACCGGCACGGCGGCGCGGTACAGGACCGCCACGTGGCCGATGCGCGTCACGAGCACGCAGGCACAGCGCTGCACCAGCTCCGCCAGCCTCGCTTCGCGCTGGGTGCGATCGGCGGCGCGCACCCGTACCTTGATCAGTTCGTGGACGCGCAGCGCCTGCAGCGTTTCCGCCACGACGTTGTCCGTCAGGCCTTTCTGCCCGAGCAGGATCACGGGCTTGAGGGCGTGCGCCTTGCCGCGCAGGTAGCGGAGCTGTTTTTCGCTGAGCGCCATGCGCGCGATTATCCACGAAAGCGGGCCGGGGCCGCGTGCGGCGCATGAGCCGCCGGACACCCAGCAGCGGCCGCTGGCTGCAGGAACACTTTTCCGATCCCTTCGTGCGCCGGGCGCAGGCGGAGGGGTGGCGTTCGCGCGCGGTCTACAAGCTGGAGGAGGCGGATCGCAAGGAGCGCCTGCTCCGTCCGGGCATGACGGTGCTCGATCTGGGTGCGGCGCCGGGCGCCTGGAGCCAGTACGCGCGCACCAAGGTGGGACACAAGGGCAAGGTCATCGCCAGCGATGTCCTGGCGATGGACGCGCTGGCAGGCGTGGACTTCGTGCAGGGCGACTTCCGGGATGAGCCGGTGTTCGCGCAGCTGCTGGCCCTGGCGGGCGAGCGCGCGGTGGACGTCCTGCTGTCCGATATGGCACCCAACCTGAGCGGCATGGATGTGATCGATCAGCCGCGCGCGATGCACCTGTCGGAGCTCGCTCTGGAAATGGCCGGTCGAGTATTGAAACCGGGGGGCGGCGCCCTCATCAAGGTCTTTCAGGGTAGCGGCTTCCAGGAGCTGACCGTGGCCGCGCGCCGGCAATTCAAGACCGTGAGGTTTCTCAAGCCCGCCGCCTCCCGGGCGCGCAGCGCGGAGATCTACTTGCTGGCCAATAGCTTGCGACTGGTGTAGCGTGATCCGACTGGAGCCTTAAGACATTGAACGACACGATCAAAAACATCCTGCTGTGGGCGGTCATCGCCCTGGTCCTGGTCGCGGTGCTCACCAAGTTCTCGCCGCCCACCGGCGAGCCGGAGAAGGTGCGCTATTCCTCCTTCCTGACCGAGGTCCATGAGGGCCGGGTCGACAGTGTGGTGCTGCAGGGCGACACCATCTATGGGGTGCGCAAGGACAAGACGAAATTCGAAGCCTACAACCCGGAGAACAACTACACCTGGCTGATCGGCGATCTGACCAAGGCCAATGTGGGCATCGAAGGCCGGCCGCCGCCGCCGCCGAGCTTCTGGGCGCAGCTGCTGCTGCAGATGGCCCCGGCGCTGGTCCTGATCCTGGTGTTCGTCTACATGCTGCGGCAGATGCAGGGCGCGGGCGGTGGCCGCGGGGCCATGAGCTTTGGCAAGAGCCGGGCGCGGCTGCTCGGCGAAGACCAGGTCAACGTCACCTTTGCCGACGTCGCGGGAGTCGATGAGGCCAAGCAGGAAGTCAGCGAGATCGTCGACTTCCTCAAGGACCCGGGCAAGTTCCAGAAGCTTGGGGGCAAGATCCCCAAGGGCGTGCTGATGGTGGGCAACCCGGGCACCGGCAAGACCCTGCTGGCCCGCGCCATCGCCGGCGAAGCCAACGCGCCGTTCTTCTCCATCTCCGGCTCCGACTTCGTGGAGATGTTCGTCGGCGTCGGCGCCTCGCGCGTTCGCGATCTGTTCGAACAGGGAAAGAAGAACGCCCCCTGCATCATATTCATCGATGAGATTGACGCCGTGGGCCGCCATCGTGGGGCGGGCCTGGGCGGTGGGCATGACGAGCGCGAACAGACGCTCAACCAGCTGCTGGTGGAGATGGACGGCTTCGAGGGCAATGAAG
>DATFUG010000096.1:0-7682 GCA_035261025.1 Steroidobacteraceae bacterium
AGCGTATCCGCGCGGCGGTAGGCGCGCAGGCCCACGCGGGCGAGGAGATTGCGCGCCAGGGCCTTGCATTGATAGGCCTCAGGCATCGGCGCGCACCGCGACCAGCCAGAACTCCTTGCGGATGGCGGCCGCGTCCCGCAACCGCTCGATCGACCACCGGAGCGGCGCCGTGAGCCGCTGCACCAGCCCGCGTGCCACGCCCGCCGAGCGATGCACGAGATGCGGATGGACGCGCGCGACGCGGTACCCCTCTTCGGCCAGCAGCCGCGACAGGGTCGCGGGCGTGTAGTAGATGGCGTGGCCGGTGGTCGGGTCCGAGGGCTGGAAGAACTTGTGGTGGGCCGGCTCGCTCACCGAGCGGTGGTAGCCGCCGAACGGCACGGCGATGTACAGCCCGCCCCCCGGGCGCAGCACGCGCCGCACTTCGCGCAGGGCGGCGCGCGGATCGGGCGTGTGCTCGAGCACGTGCTTCATGATGACGATTTGGAACGCTCCGTCCGCGAAGGGCATGGCGCTCATGCTGCCCACCTCCACCGTGTAGCCCTTGCCGCGGCAGAAGGCGGCGACCCCGGCGTCATATTCCAGTCCCGTCGCAGCCATCCCGAGTTCCTGCGCGGCGCGCAGCGTGTAGCCCAGCGAGCAGCCGATGTCGAGCAGCGGGCCGGGGGCCACGTGATTGAGGACGTCGCGGATCTGCTCGCGGGACTTGGCCACCCGGTGGCGCCAGCGCCTGGAATAAGCGGTACTCGCCGGATCGAAGGGCCGCGGCGGCGGCACCTGCTCCGCGGTCCATTTCTTGTAGATCAGTCCGCAGGTGCACCGGACCCACAGCACCGTGGCGTGACGGGCGTATTCGCTGGCATCCGGGCTCGCGCACAGGGGACAGGCCGCGTGCAGCGTCCTCCCTGCCGTGCTCATGGGGGTGCGGCCTCGGCCATCTCGGCCTCCACCATGGCATTGACGACTTCCGGCATTCCAAAGCGGGCGCGCCACTTCAGGACCCGGGCCGCCCGGGCCGCATCGCCGCAGCTGTAATCGATGTCCGCGGGACGAAACAATTCGGTGGAGCTGTCCGTGTGTTGCTGCCAGTCGAGGCCGAAGTGGCTGAAGGCCGCGGCGGCGAACTGCGCCAGTGAGTGCGCGGCGCCGGTGGCGATCACGTAGTCATCGGCCTGCTCCTCTTGCAGCATGAGCCACATCGCTTCCACGTACTCCGGCGCCCAGCCCCAGTCGCGATGAATCTGCAGGTTGCCGAGCGTCAGGCGATCGCGGCTCCCTCGCGCGATGGCACAGGCGGCCGCGACGATCTTGCGCGTCACAAAGCGGCGCGAACGAAGGGGCGATTCGTGATTGAAGAGGATGCCAGTGCTGGCGTGCAGGCCGTAGGCGTCACGGTAATTCGCCACCAGCCAATGTGCCGTGGCCTTGGCCACCGCGTAGGGACTGCGCGGCCGGAACGGCGTGCCCTCCGCGGCGCGCTCCCCGCCGGTATCGCCGTAGCATTCGCTCGAGCCTGCGCTGTACAGGCGAATCGGCCGGCCCAGGAAGCGGATGGCTTCCAGCAGATTCAGCGTGCCCATCGATATACTTTCCAGTGTTTCCACCGGCTGCTCGAAGGACAGCCCGACCGAACTTTGCCCCGCCAGACTGTAGATCTCATCCGGAACTACACTAGACATCACTTGCAATACGCTACGGAAGTCATTGAGTGCCATTGACATTTTAGTCACGCGCCCCACGATGCCGAGCCGCACCAGGTTGGCAAAGCCGCGCGCCTCCGCGTCGCGCGACGTACCGTAGACCGCGTAGCCGCGCTCGAGCAGGAGCTGCGCGAGGTAGGCGCCGTCCTGCCCGGACACACCGCAGATCAGCGCGCGCTTCACTCGCGCCTCCAGATCGTGCGCCCGCCCGGTTGATCTTCGAGCTGCACGCCCGCCGCCGCGAGCTCGGTGCGGATGCGATCAGCGGCCGCGAAGTCCCGCGCGGTGCGCGCCGCCAGGCGCGCGGCGATGTATTGCTCGATCTGGGCTTCATCAAATGCCGGTGCGCCCGGCTCCTCGCCCTCGAAGCGGGCCGCCTGCAGCCGGAACCAGTGCTCCGGATCCTGCTCCAGCAATCCGAGCACGCCGCCCAGGCTCCGCACCTCCGCCGCGAGCGCCCCGGCCTCCGCCTCACGGCCGGCGGCACGCGCGCCATTCAGTTCGCGCGCCAGGTCCTGCAACACCGCAAAAGCCTCGGGCGTATTGAAATCATCATCCAGTGCCCGCTCGAAGCGCGAGCGGGCCGCTCCGCCCGACGGCGCCTTGGCAGTGGGCACGCCGCGCAACGCCGTGTACAGGCGTGTCAGCGCGGCGTCCGCCTGCTCGAGCTGCGCGGTGGCATAGTTGATCGGGCCCCGGTAGTGACTCGAGAGCAGGAAGGCCCGCATCACCTCCGGATGGCGCAGGCGCGGCAGCACTTCGCGCAGCGTAAAGAAATTGTTGAGCGACTTCGACATCTTGACGTCATCGACGTTGACGAAGCCATTGTGCATCCACACGTTGACGAAGGCAGAGCCGCTCGCCCCGCAGGACTGCGCAATCTCATTCTCGTGGTGCGGAAACTTCAGATCCGTTCCGCCCCCATGGATATCGAAGTGCTCGCCCAGGACGCTCATCGACATGGCGGAGCATTCGATGTGCCAGCCGGGGCGACCCGGGCCCCAGGGTGATTCCCAGGCGGGCTCGTCCGCCTTGGCGCGCTTCCACAGCACGAAATCGAGCGGATCGCGCTTGGCGGTATCCACCTCGACACGCGCGCCGGCGCGCAGATCCTCCAGGCGCTTGCCCGACAGGCGCCCGTAGCGCGGAAAGCGCGCCACGGCGTAACAGACATCCCCCTCTGTGGTGAGGTACGCCAGGTCTTTCGCGATCAGCCGTTCAATCAGGGCGATGATGCCGGGAATATGAGCGGTGGCGCGCGGCTCGTGATCGGGACGCTCGCAGCCCAAGGCCTGGCAATCCTCGTCCATGGCGGTGATGAAGCGTGCCGTAAGCTCGGCGATCGGCTCACCGTTCTCCGCGGCGCGCTTGATGATCTTGTCGTCGATATCGGTGATGTTGCGCACATAAGTCACCTGGTAGCCGCGATAGCGCAGGTAGCGGCGCACCAGGTCGAACACCACCAGGAAGCGCGCATGACCGAGATGGCAGTAGTCGTAGACGGTCACGCCGCAGACATACATGCCGACCTTGCCGGTGTGGATCGGCGTGAAGACTTCCTTGCGGCCCGTCAGTGAGTTGTGTATCTGCAGCACGGCTAATCAACCTTCGTGTCGGGACCGGCAGGTCAATGCGCCCAGGCCACCAGGCGCTCGCGGGCAAGCCCGGGCGACATGGCCTTGAGGAGCGCTCCGAGCTCGGGGCCATGCAGCCGCCCGGTCAACGCCGCACGGAGGGGCGCAAAGAACGCGGCGCCCGTGCGCCCGCTGGCGGCCCGCCAGGCACCGAGGTCAGCACCCTGTGCCGCAGCGGTTGCAGTCAGGCGATAAAACTCCTTGCCCGCCGCCGCGACCGCGGCGCGCGCCGGATCCTCCCAGCGCAGCTCACCCCCGAACACCACCGGGAGCCATTCCACAATATCACTGGCCGCGACCAGATTGGGCTGCAAGGCGGCGACGCAGGCGGTCCGCTGCCCCGGCGTCGCCGTCGCCGGCAGGAAGGGCTCGAGCCAGGCGAGCGCCGCTGCGGGCTTAAGCGCATGGGCCCACAGGCCCTGCCAGTGCCGCAACTGCACCGGGTCAAAGCGCGCGCTGGCGCGCTGCAGATGGCTGGTCTCGAAATGGGTGGCCATTTCCGCCAGCGTGAGCAGGGCCGGCTCGCCACTCGAATGGCCAAGGCGAAACAGGTGATTGCAGATCGCCGTGGCGCTGTAGCCCGCTTCGCGCAGCTCACGGAGCGACTGGGCGCCAGTGCGCTTGGACAGCGGCGTGCCGTCCGCGCCGATGAGCAGCGGGAGGTGACCGTAGCGCGGCGCGCGCATCCCGAGTGCCTCGAGCACCAGCAGCTGGCGCGGCGTGTTGGCCAGATGGTCTTCGCCGCGCAGGGCATGCGTGACGCCCATCAGCGAATCATCCACGGCGTTGGCAAAGAAGAATGCGGGCGTACCGTCTTCACGGCGGATGACAAAATCGCCGATGTGGGCGCAATCGACCTGCTGCGGACCATGAACGAGATCATCGAAGACCAGCTGCCGATCGCCCGGCACCCGAAACCGCAACGTCGCCGTCGCCCCGGCGGCGAAGCGGCGGGCGACTTCGCGCGCATCGAGCTGCGCACAGGTTCCGGCGTAGCGCGGCGGCCGGCCCGCGGCCAGCTGCGCCCGACGGCTGAGTTCAAGTTCCTGGCTGCTGCAGAAGCACGCATAGGCGGCTGATCGGCTCTCGAGCTGCGCGAGGAGCGGCGCGTAGAGCCCGCCGCGCTGCGACTGGCGGTAAGGGCCGGTGCCCCCGTCGCGCCGTGGGCCTTCATCCCAGTCGAGCCCCAGCCACGTGAGGTCGCCCTCCAGGGCGGCGATATGCGCGTCGGTGGTGCGCGCCGCATCGGTATCCTCGATCCGCAGCAGGAAGCGCCCGCCCAGGCGGCGTGTCAGCAGCAGGTTGAACAGCGCCGTGCGCACATTGCCGAGGTGCAGCTCGCCGCTGGGGCTCGGTGCAAAACGGGTCACGACGGCGGCAGCGTTCATCTTTACAATGTTAATGGATGTCGCGGCCCCATGGATGAGTTCATCGTGACCACACTGTTCGTCTCCGACCTGCACCTCGATGCCGCCTTCCCTGCGGCCGTGGCGCAGTTCGCCTCTTTCCTGCAGGAAGAGGCGCGCGATGCGGAGGCGCTCTACATCCTCGGCGACCTGTTCGAATCCTGGGTAGGCGATGACGACGACGATGCAGAGCGCGCCGGCGTGTGCGCGGCGCTGCGCGCCCTGAGCGATGAGGGCGTGGCCTGTCACGTCTGTCATGGCAATCGCGACTTCCTGCTCGGAACGGGCTTCGAGCAGCGCACCGGCACCCGCCTGCTCGCCGATCCGACGATCATCGATCTGTACGGCGAGCGCGTGTTGCTCACCCATGGCGACGCGCTGTGCACGGCAGACCCTTCCTATCAGCGCTTGCGGAGTGTGGTGCGCAGCCACGCCTGGCAGCGCCGGTTCCTGCGGCTGCCGCTCTCCACGCGCCGCTCGCTGGCCGAGGAGGCGCGTGCCGGGAGCCGCGCGCATACCGGGATGGCGGCCGCGGGGATCATGGACGCCAGCGAGGAGGCCGTGGTCCGCGCCATGAGCGCCTGCCGAGTGCGGAAACTCATTCATGGGCACACGCACCGGCCGGCGATCCATGAGCTGATCGTGGATGGCGCGAACGCGCAGCGCATCGTGCTCGGCGCCTGGTACGAACAGGGCAGTTGCCTGCGCTGGGGCCCGCTCGGCTATGAGCTGCGCTCGCTCCCCCGCGGCGGACCGGAGTGAAATCGCAGCTGGGTGTCATCCTGGCTGATCAGCTGCGCCTCTACGCCTAAGAGTTCCTGCAGGCGCGCCTGCCACGGTGCCCCGCCCGCATCGCCCTCGCCGGCGGCCTCGGCGGCCAACTCCAGGTACAGCTCGCCATGGCGCGCTTCGGCCCGTTCCAGTTCGGCGTAGAAAACACCCAGCGGCGCTGGCAGGCGTGGCGCCAGCAGCCCGAAGCGCTCACAGGAGCGCGCCTCGATGATCGCACCCATCAGCATCAGATCGAGGCGCCGCTGCGGCTCGTGGGTGCGTAGCGCCGAGCGCAGACCTGCGGCATAGCGGCTGGGCTGCAGGCGGCGAAAGGGCACCGAGAGGCGCTGCATCATGCGGCTGACCTGCTCGAAGTGCCGCAATTCCTCGCGCGCGAGGCGCGCCAGGGACAGGTTCTGCCGTTCGCACTCAGGGTAGGCAAAAATGAGCGCCAGGGCGGTGGAGGCGGCCTTCTTTTCGCAATAGGCGTGATCGAGCAGAAGCTCCGCCCAGCCCTCCTCGGCGGCCTTGAGCCAGCGCTCCGGAGTCCGCGCCTGCAACTCGAGCCGATTCACGCTTCGGCCATCTGGTGGAGCCACTGTTCGCGCGCCTCCGTGATGGCCTGGGCCGTTGCGGGGGCATCGGCATAGCGGTCCTCCGGCTCCTTTCCCAACAGGCGGTCGAGCAGCGGCTGGAGCAGCCCCAGATGGGGGTGCAGCCTCGGGATCGGCGCGTTGCGGTGCATGTACAGCACGGTCATCGGGTTGTCGGCGCGATAGGGCTTCTCACCGGTCAGCATCTCGTAGAGCACGACCCCCAGGCTGTACAGGTCGCTGCGCGAATCGAGGCGCTGACCATGTCCCTGTTCGGGACTCATGTAGTGCGGGGTACCGAAGATCTGTCCCTTGTCGGTCAGGTCCATCTGCAGCGCGGCCTGCTTGGCCATGCCGAAATCGATCAGCGCCAGCTGCTCCTCAGTGCGCAGCATCACATTGCCCGGCTTCAGGTCCCGGTGGAGGATCCCGGCCTCGTGTATCGCGCCCAGCACGTCGGCGAGCTGGGCGGCGTAGTGCAGTGAGTCGGCGGGCGCCAGGCCCTTCTTCATGCGCCGGCGCAGGTCGCCGCGCGGAAAGTACTCCATGGCGAGGTACGCGTGATCGTCGGCGATGCCGAGCTCGTGCAGATGCACGATGTTGGGATGCCGGATGCGTTCGGCGATCTCGTATTCCTGCAGGAAGCGCTCGAAGGACTGGTCCATGCCGGAATCGTCGCGCTGCGAAGGCGTGACCTTCAGGACCACCAGCCCCTCGGCCTTCTCGCTTTCGGCCACGTACAGCTGCGAAACCGAGCCGCGCGCCAGGAGCCGCGCGCGCCGATAGCCGGGAATGCGCGCATCGCCAAAGCGGTGCGATTCGCGCCCGGCCTCCGAGACGCGCCATTCGGCCATCGCCAGGCGGTGGCGGTGGCTGGCGCGCTCGATGGCATCGACCAGCACCTTGTGCACGAAGCGCTGCTTGCTGACGACCGCGAAGGCGCCCCAGCCCAGCGCCGCCTCCTGCGTGCGCGCGTCCTCCGCGTCCGCGAGGAAAATGACTGGGGCGAAGCCACTCCGGTTGGCCAGGTCACGGAGCCATTCCAGCCCCTCCCCGCCCGGCCAGGACTGGCTCAGCAGCACGGCGTCAAACCCCTGCGCCAGGAACTCGGCCGGGATCGCGCCGCGCTCCAGCGGTAGGTAGGGGACGAGCTCGACCGCGGGCCAGCGGCAACTGGCGTGGTGGCGGATCAGGGACTGGATCCGCGGTTCCTGTTCAATTGCCAGCAGGCGCATGCCACTTCAGTCCGAGGATGAGAAAACTCGTGCGATCGGCCCCGGCCGGCGCGCCAGCCGGGAGATTCAGCAGATCACCGGAGCTCGCAAGCAGCTCGGTACAGTTGTCGAGACGTATCTCCGTCTCCGGGTCAAATCCGGCCACCGCCATGCGCTCCCAGGATTCGGCATCGATCAACGCACCGGCATCATCGCCCCGGCCATCGCAGGAGGCGCCCAGGATCAGCATCGATTCACGGCCGGACAGCAGGCTCGCCGCGCTCGCGGCCAGCAGCAGGTGCGGTGCGGTGAAATCCGTATGCCAGGTGGCGCACCAGGCCTGCAGCCCGGGCGGTCCCATATC
>DATFUG010000097.1:0-5224 GCA_035261025.1 Steroidobacteraceae bacterium
GCGGTGATGAACAGCATGTCGCAGCCGGTGATCATCTCGATGATGCGGTCGCGATCCTCCACCGCCGCCTGGCGGCCAATCTCGGGGTCGGCGCCGGCCCCGAGTCCCTTGGTGATGCTGCTGCCGATCTGCAGCGCGGTCTTGACCTTGGAGGCCTTGAGCGCCTGCGAATCGGTGTTGATGCAGATGAAGTCCACCCCTTCGATGCCCGCGGCCACCATGTGCGTGACGGCGTTGCCGCCGCCTCCGCCCACGCCGATGACCTTGATCACAGCGCTCTGGCTGTATGCGTCCATGAGTTCAAACATGAGTGTCAGCTCCCCTAGTGGTCGGTTGAACGAACGAAAATCAGAAATGACCCTGAAACCAGCTCTTCACGCGGCCGAGCGCACCGCCCACGCCGCTGCCCAGCAGCGCACCGCGCGCCGCCGGCGCCGCGTTCTCGCGCGCGTACAGCAGCAGCCCGACGGCGGTCGAGTAGATCGGGTTCTGCACGGCCGCGGCGAGGCCGCGCACCTGGCCCGGCACCCCTAAGCGCACCGGCACGTGGAAGATCTCCTCGGCCAGCTCGATCGCGCCCTCCATGCGGGCGCTCCCGCCGGTGAGCACGATGCCCGCTGCGATGACTTCCTCGAAGCCGCTCCGTCGCAACTCCTCGCGGATCAGGTTGAACAGTTCCTCGTAGCGCGGCTCGACGACTTCGGCGAGCGTCTGGCGTGCCAGCCGCCGGGCCGGCCGGTCCCCGACGCTCGGCACTTCGATGCTCTCGTCCGGATTGGCGAGCTGCGAGAGCGCGCAGGCGAAACGCACCTTGATGTCCTCGGCGTACTGCGTCGGCGTGCGCATCGAGACCGCGATGTCGTTGGTCACCTGGTCGCCGGCGATCGGGATCACCGCCGTGTGGCGGATCGCACCGCTCGAGAACACCGCGATGTCGGTGGTGCCGCCGCCGACATCGACGATGCACACGCCGAGTTCCTTCTCGTCGTCGGTGAGCACGGCGAAGCTGGAGGCGAGCTGCTCGAGGACGATGTCCTCGACCACCAGGCCGCAGCGCTGCACGCACTTGATGATGTTCTGCGCCGCGCTGTCGGCGCCGGTGACGATGTGCACCTTGGCCTCGAGCCGCACGCCGCTCATGCCGATCGGATCGCGGATCCCTTCCTGGCCGTCGATGATGAATTCCTGCGGCAGCACGTGCAGGATGCGCTGGTCGGCGGGTATGGCCACCGCCTTGGCCGCCTCGATCACATGCTCGACGTCGGCGTGCGTGACCTCCCGGTCGCGGATCGCCACCACGCCGTGGGAGTTGAGGCTGCGGATGTGGCTGCCGGCAATGCCGGCGTAGACCGCATTGATCTCGCAGCCGGCCATCAGCTCCGCCTCCTCGATCGCGCGCTGGATGGACTGCACCGTCGATTCAATGTTGACGACCACGCCCTTCTTCAGGCCGCGCGAGGGCTGCGAGCCCAGGCCGATGATCTCGATCGCCCCATCCGCCGTGAGCTCGCCGACCAGCGCAACCACTTTGGAGGTGCCGACGTCCAGTCCCACGACCACGGTGCGTTCGGCGCGCTTAGCCATCGGCCTTTCCCTTCATGGAAGTCCCGCCTGTGGCCAGCCGGGTGGCACCGCTCCGCCAGCCGATCGCAAAGCCATTGGTGTAACGCATGTCCACATAGGCAATGTCGGCGGCGCGCTGGCTGATCATGCGCAGCGCCACTGCCAGAAAGCGCGCGCAGCGCTCATCGACCTGCTTGCGGCCGATGCGCACCACCACGCCGTTGTCCAGCTGCAGCTCCCAGGCGCCGCGCGCGTCGAGGCGCAGCGCGGCCAGACGGAGCCCGGCCTCCACCACGCCGACCTGCAGGGCCAGGAAGCGCCGCACGACTTCCGCGGCACTGCCATTGGGGCCGGAGAGCTGCGGCAGTTCGGGCGGCACGAAATGCGTATTGCTGGCGAAGCGATCGCCGCGCACGTTGACGAGATCGGATTCGTTCCAGCGCGCGACGGCCTGCTGCTCGGTGACCTGCACCACGAGGCCCCGCGGCCAGCTGCGCTGCACGGTCGCCGATTCGACCCACGGGAGCATCCGCAGCGAGCGGCGCACGTCATCGAGCTTCACCCCCAGCAGGCCCGCGCCGTGGAGCTGCTCGCGCACGGCCCGCTCCACATCGAGCGCCGTGAGGTGCTGGAATTGCCCCTCGACCTGGATATGCTCGATCGGCTGGTTGCCCAGGAGCGCGAGCCCTAAGCCGCCGGCCAGCACGGCCAGCACGCCGGCGCCGATCAGCCCGAGGCGCCGCCACGGCAGTTCGGGCAGCCGCCAGCGCTCGCCCCTGGCCTCGCGCCGCCGAACGTTGCGACGGCGGATCAGCATGGCGTGCGCACCAGGCTGGTCTCCAGCACGCGCCAGACCAGCTCGTCGAAATCGATCCCGGCGGTGCGTGCAGCCATCGGCACCAGGCTGTGATCGGTCATGCCCGGCACGGTGTTGATCTCGAGCAGCAGGGGCGTCCCGCCCGGATCCATCATGAAATCGGCGCGGCCCCAGCCCTCGGCCCCGCAGGCCTCGAAGGCGGCGAGCGCCAGCGCGCGCAGCTGCTGCTCGGCCTCCTCTGCCAGCCCCGCAGGACAGAAGTAGCGCGTGTCATCCCGAAAGTACTTCGCCTCGTAGTCGTAGAACGCCCGTGGCGTTTCGATGCGGATCGAGGGCAGCGCGGCCCCCTGCAGGATCCCCACGGTGTACTCGCCTCCGGTGATCCAGGGCTCGGCGAAAGCCACCGGCTCGAGCTGCGTGGCGGCCTGCCAGGCCGCCTTCAGATCGGCGGCCCGTTCCACGCGCGTCATGCCTACACTCGACCCCTGCGAGGCGGGCTTGACGATCATGGGCAGGCCCAGCCGCGCGAGCGCCACCTCCAGATCCGCGCCCTGGCGCAGCACCACGAAGTCGGGGGTCGGCACGGCGCTCACGCCGGCGAGGCGCTTGGTGCGGAGCTTGTCCATGCCGATCGCCGAGCCGGTCACGCCGCTCCCGGTGTAGGGAATGCCGAGGAACTCCAGCGCGCCCTGCACCGTGCCGTCCTCGCCCCCCGGACCGTGCAGTGCGATCCAGGTGCGCGCGAAGCCCTCGGTGCGCAGTCCCGCCAGCTCGCGCTCCGCGGGGTCAAACCCGTGGGCATCGACGCCGCGGCGCCGGAGTGCGGCGAGCACCGCAGCACCGCTCAGGAGCGAAATTTCGCGTTCGGCCGAGCTGCCACCGTAGAGCACCGCGACACGCCCGAAATCCGCCGCGGCGCTCACGCGCCTGAAGCTCCGGCTGTCATGACGCAGGCGCATCAGAGCGCTTCCCCGACCATGCGCACTTCCGGCACCAGCAGCACGCCGTGCACGCGCTGCACCGTCTCGCGCACCTGGTTGATGAGCTCCTCAATGTCCGCGGCCGTCGCCTGTCCCTCGTTGAGGATGAAATTGGCGTGCTTCTCGGCGACCACGGCGCCGCCAACGCGCGCTCCCTTGAGGCCGGCAGCCTCGATGAGCCGCGCGGCATGATCGCCAGGCGGATTGGTGAACACCGAGCCGCAGCTCCATTCGCCCAACGGCTGCGTCTGCTTGCGGCGCATCGCTAACTCACGCACGACTCCGGCGGCGGCATCGTCGCGCGGCGCGAACTCCATTTCAGCGGACAGGAACCACTCATCGTTCGCCGGTGCCACCACCTGGCGATAGCTCACGTGGTACTCCTCGGCGGCGCGCGTGCGACACCTCCCGTCGCGCGCGATCACCTCGACGCTCCGCACCTGGCGCCAGGTCTCCCCGCCGAAAGCGCCGGCGTTCATCGCCAGCGCGCCGCCCAGCGTGCCGGGAATCCCGGCGAAGAACTCGGCCTGCCCGAGGCCCCAGTTGCCGCACTGGCGCGTCAGGCGCGCACAGGGCACGCCCGACTCGCAGTACACGCGCAACTGCGCGCGCCGCTCCAGGCGCGTGAAGGCGCCGTGGGTGCACACGACCGCACCGCGGATGCCGCCGTCGCGCACCAGCAGGTTGCTCCCCAGGCCCACCCACAGGAGCGGCATCGCCTCCGGCAATGTGCGCAGAAAGGCGCTGAGGTCATCGCGGTCGCGCGGCGTGAAGAACAGGTCCGCCGGGCCGCCGACCCGCCAGGAGGTGTGCTTGGACATCGGCTCGTCGCGCCGCATGCGCAGCTTGAACTCCGGTGCGAGCTCGACGTTCATGGGCGGTGCTCCGCGACGCGCGGCACCGCCAGCTTCGCGGGCAGCTGGTGCGCGATGCTGCCGATATGCCCGGCACCCATGGTGACCACCACGTCCCCGTCGCGCAGCAGATCGCGCAGGGTGTTGGCGATGTTCTCGACGCGCGCGACGAACACCGGCTCGAGCTTGCCGCGGCTGCGGATCGCGCGGCAGATCGCCCGGCCATCGGCCCCCTTGATCGGCGCCTCCCCGGCGGCGTACACCTCGGTGACCAGCAGCACGTCAAAACCCGACAGCACGTTGGCGAAATCGTCCAGCAGGTCCCGCGTGCGGGTGTAGCGATGCGGCTGGAACGCGAGCACCAGGCGCCGTCCTGGCCAGGCCTGGCGCAGGCCATCGAGTGTCGCGGCAATCTCGGTCGGGTGATGCCCGTAGTCATCGACGATGGTGACGGTGCCGGCGCGGGTCTGCACATCGGCGATGAACTGCATGCGCCGCTCGATCCCCTGGAATCCGCCCAGCGCGCGCGCGATGGCCTCGTCGCTGATCTCCAGTTCGGTCGCCACGGCGATCGCCGCCAGGGCGTTGCGCACGTTGTGGAGCCCGGCCATGTTGAGCGTTACCGGCAGCACGTCGCTGCGCCCTTTGCGCACGACATCGAAGGCTGTGCGCGCCAGCTCGCGCCGGATGTCGACGGCGCGCACGTCCGCCTCGGCGTGCAGGCCGTAGCTGAGGATCGGACGGCCCACGCGCGCCATGATGCCCTGCACCTGCTCATCATCCTGGCAGAGCACCGCGAGGCCGTGGAACGGCAGGTTGTGCAGGAAGCTCACGAAGCTGTCGCACAGTTTCGCGAAATCCCCGCCGTGCGTGCCCAGATGATCGTTGTCGATGTTGGTGACGATCGCGATCATGGGCTGCAGGTGCAGGAACGAGGCATCGCTCTCGTCCGCTTCGGCCACCAGATACCTTCCGGCCCCGAGCCGGGCATTGCTGCCCGCGCTCTTGAG
>DATFUG010000098.1:0-3189 GCA_035261025.1 Steroidobacteraceae bacterium
CGTTCAGGAAAGGGTCCTGAAGGGATTGGCCTTTGGCCATGTGCTGTTCTCCTTATTTTTCGGCGTCGAAGAGCGTTCCCGCGGGCCTGTCAGCTTGGGACGCCCCCGCATTCTAGCATCCGGGCGGGGCTCCGGCCATGAAAGCTGGGGTGCGCAGGGCCGCCAGAATGCGCTCAAATCCCGAATCTGCGGCAGGATCGAGCGGCTCGAAGGAGGAATCTCCCCGCAGCCAGCTCAGCTGCCGCTTCGCGAGCTGGCCGGTCGCCACCAGGGCCTGGCGGGTGGCTTCGGGCAGCGTGGTGCGGCCTGCACAGTGCGCCCAGAGCTGACGGTATCCGACCGCACGGATGGAGGGGAGTTCCGCGTGCAGGTCGCCGCGGCCGTACAACGCCATGACCTCGGCCAGCAGGCCTGCATCGAGCATCGCGGCCAGACGCTGCTCCAGCGCCCTAAGCTGCGCGGCCCGATCCGAGGGGATCAGTGCAAAGCGCAACCAGTGCACGCCCCCATCGGGCGCCGGCGTGGCGGCCTGCCATTCCGAGATAGGCCTGCCAGTGAGCCGGTACACCTCCAGTGCGCGCTGAATCCGCTGCGGATCGTTGCGGTGAATTTTGGCGGCCGCCCGCGGATCGATGAGCGCCAGCTCCGCGTGCAGCTGCGCCCAGCCCACCTGCACGGCCCGCGCCGCAATCTCGGCACGCAGCGGCGGCGAGCGCTCCGGCAGTTCGGCCATGCCGCGCAGCAGTGCGCGCAGGTACAGCAGCGTCCCGCCGACCAGGACCGGCACTCGCCCGCGCTGCTGGATCGCCGCGATCGCGGCGCGGGCGTCCCGCGCGAACTCGCCAGCCGAATAGCGCTCGGCCGGATCGCGGATATCAATGAGGTGGTGCGGCACTCTGGCGCGGATCGCCGCCGACGGCTTGGCGGTGCCGATGTCCATGCCGCGAAACACCTGTGCAGAATCCACGCTGACGATCTCGATCGGCACCTGCTCTGCCAGGCGCAGGGCCCAATCGCTCTTGCCGCTCCCGGTGGGCCCGGTGAGCACCAGCGCCGTGCGCCGCGCTCCCCGGTTCATCGGCCGCGCAGAAACAGCCGGTCGAGTTCCGCCAGCGAGAGTTGCGCCCAGGTCGGGCGGCCGTGATTGCACTGGCCGGAGCGCTCGGTGGCTTCCATCTGCCGCAGCAGCGCATCCATTTCCGGCAGGCTGAGCCGCCGATGGGCGTGAATGGCACTGCGGCAGGCGAGCGTCCCCAGTACGCGATGCGCTGCGCCGTCCAGATGGTGCGCTCCACGCTCGCCGGCCAGGTCGCGCAGGACTTCGCCCAGGAGCGCGGGCAGGTCGGCCCCCGCGAGCATTGCCGGCACCGCCCGCACGGCCAGCTGCGTGGGCGAGAGCCGATCGAGCTCGAAGCCCAAGCGGGTGAAGTCTCCGGCGGCGGCCAGGAGCGTATCGATCTCATGCTCGGTGGCATTGAGGGCCATCGGCTCCAGCAGGCGCTGCGCGGCCGGTGCGCCGGCCGCGTGCTGCGCCTTGAAGCTCTCGTACAGCACCCGCTCGTGCGCCCCGTGCATGTCGACCAGCACCAGTCCGGCGCGATTCTGGGCCAGCACGAACAGACCGTGGAGTTGCGCGATGGCGGTGCCGAGCGGACGCTCATCCGCCGCTGCCGCCGCCGCGGCGCCGGCAGCGGGCGTGGGCTCGCTCACGCGCAGCGCTTCGGCCGCCCCAAAGACACTGCGCGACCAGGCCGCGGCGCCCTGCGGCGCATCGAAGTGGAAGCGGCGTGAGTGAGCCTGCGGCGCGGCGCCAACTTGCACCGCAGGGGCTGGCCTGATACCGGCCGCACTCGCGGCGAGCGCGCGTTCCACCGCGCGAAACACATAGTCATGCACCGCACGGCTGTCCCTGAAGCGCAGCTCCAGCTTGGCCGGGTGGGCGTTGACATCGACGAGCCGCGGATCGAGCCGCAGGTCGAGCACGTAGGCCGGGTGCCGGCCGTGATAGAGCACGTCACGGTAGCCGAGGCGAGCGGCGCTGCCGAGCAGCCGATCGCGCACCGCACGGCCGTTGACGAACCAGAATTGCCCGTCGCTGTTGGCGCGCGCCGCGGTCGGGAGCCCGAGCCAGCCGCTGAGTTGCATGGCACCGTCCTGCAGCACCGGCAGGCAGTGCGCCAGGAAATCGGCCCCGAGCAAGCGCGCCACGCGTTCATCGCGGCCGGCCGCATCGTGCGCGGCGGGCAGTTCCAGGCTCTGCCGGCCGTTGTGGCGCAGCCGGATGGCCACGGCCGGGGCCGCCAGCGCCAGGCGCTCGACCGTGCGGAGGATGTGTCCGAATTCGGTGGGCTCGGTGCGCACAAATTTGCGGCGCGCGGGCACGTTGTAGAACAGCTCGCGCACCTCCACGGTCGTCCCCGGCGGATGCGACGCCGGCTGTGGCTTGCCCGCCTCCCCGCCCTCGATCTTAAGCTCCGTGCCGGCCTGGGCTTCGGCCGTGCGGCTGCAGATGCGCAGCCGCGCCACTGCGCCCATGGAGGGCAGCGCCTCACCGCGGAATCCGAGACTGGCCACGGCCTCGAGATCCTCCAGCGTGGCGATCTTGCTGGTGGCGTGCCGCTGCAGCGCCAGCGGCAACTCTGCGGCCGCGATGCCCACGCCGTCGTCACGCACGCGGATCAGGCCCAGCCCGCCCTGCTCGATCTCGATCTCGACGCGCCGTGCACCGGCGTCCAGCGCATTTTCGAGCAGTTCCTTGACGACCGAAGCCGGACGCTCGATCACCTCGCCGGCGGCGATCTGGTCGATAAGGGTGGCGGACAGTAGGCGGATCGGCATGCGCGCGAGCCCCTGAGAAAGGCTGGCCGCGCAGTCTACACGCCGGAGTCGTCCAGGACAGCAGCCGCAATACTCGGGGCGCGGGCGTAGCGCGTGCCGTCGGGCGGATGGCGCTGGAAATAGGTCACGACGCCCGCCTCGATCGCGCTCGCGAGGCGCTCCTGGTAGGCGCGGCTCGCGAGGTTCCGTTCCTCGGCCGGATTGGAGATGTACGCCGTCTCGATCAGCATCGAGGGCGCATCGGGCGACTTGAGCACCATGAAGCCCGCGTGCTGCACGATCCGCTTGCGTATGGCGCCGACCCGGTCAAGCGCCGCCAGCACCTCGTCAGCCGCCTCGACGCTGGCGCCC
>DATFUG010000099.1:0-8515 GCA_035261025.1 Steroidobacteraceae bacterium
GCCGCGAAAGCCGGCGCTCTCGAGATCGCGGGCGATGTCAGCGCGTTCGGCGCTCACCGGGAGTTCTTCGAACATGTAGTGATCGAAGACGTACACCAGGATGTCGAATACTGTGTTTTCCATCATACCTGCGGCGACTCATTTGACCCGGGCGTAGCGCCCTCCCGCATGCAGCGCCACCCTTCCCTCGAGCTCGAGGATCAGCAGCATGGACGCCAGGTGCGGGCTCGGCAGCGTGGTTCGTTCGACGAGCGTATCGATACTCTGGGGCTCGTATCCGAGCGCATCTAACAGGATTTCATACTCCTTGTCCAACACGGCAGCCGCCGGCGCGTCGCCGCCGGGTTCTGTAAGATCCTGTTTTGTAAAAGGTATCTTGAGCTCAGACAGCACATCGGCCGCGGTCTCGACCAGCTTGGCCCCCTCGCGCAGCAATTGATGGCAGCCGCGGGCGAGCGGATTGTGGATGCTGCCGGGGATCGCGAAGACCTCGCGGCCCTGCGTTCCCGCCAGCCGCGCCGTGATCAGCGAGCCGCTGTGGCGCGCCGCCTCGACCACCAGCGTGCCCAGCGACAGGCCGCTGATGAGCCTGTTGCGCCGCGGGAAGTTCCCGCGCAGCGGGGCGGTGCCGGGCGGGAACTCCGTCAGCAGTGCCCCGCCCTGCGCCACGATGCGATCGGCCAGGCCGGCGTTTTCCGGCGGGTACAACTGGTCGAGCCCGGAGCCGAGCACCGCGATGGTGCGGCCGCCGCCCGCCAGGGCCCCGGCGTGCGCTGCGGCGTCGATGCCGATGGCGAGCCCGCTGGTGATCGTGAGGCCCGCGCGGGCGAGGAAGGCGGCAAAGTCCCGTGCGGTGCGTGCGCCGGGCGCCGTCGGATTGCGGCTGCCGACGATGGCGAGCTGCATCGAGGACAGCACCCCCGCATCGCCGCGCACGTAGAGCGCCACCGGAGCGGAGGCAATCTGCGCGAGAAGCGGCGGAAATCGCTCGCTGTCACAGCCGATCAGGGCCACCGCGGCGCTCTCGAGCCAGCGGCGGTCCTGCTCGAGGAGGCGCCGCTCAGGGCGCGCGAGCCACGCGGCGGCGGCGGCGGGGAGGCCGCGTGAACTCAGTTCGGCGGCCGCAAGTCCAACGAGTTGCGGCGGCGCCTGGAGCGCCCCGGCCGCGCGCAACTGGTCCAGGTGCAGCCCCGGCGCGCGCGCCAGGGCGAGCCAGCGATCGAGCTCGTCCATCATGAATGGACAGCATAAAGCAAAGAGCCGGCTTCACCGCCGGCTCTTTATAGTGGATGGAGGGAGATTCAGGGATTAACGACGCGGTCGCCGACGCTCAGCGGCATCGTCTCGGCCGCCACGAGCGCGAAGCTCACGTGCTCGTACACACGAAACACCAGCAGGGTGCCTGCGGATTCGGCCGGCAGCTTGACGCTGCCAAAGTGCATGCAGGTGGGCTCGCCGTCGATGCGCGCGCAACGGTCGCGCTCGCTCTTGGCGGCTTCATTGACGCGCAGCACATGGCCGGGTTCCACTCCATTGGCGCTGCCGCGATTGATGGCCACGACCTCGTACTGGCCGGCCAGCAGCACGCCATTGATGACGGCAAGGATGCGGCCGTGCACGGCGGCGCTCGGCGTGTGCGGCACAATATCGGCGACACTGCCGCCCGTTTCTGGCACCAGTACGTCACCGGCCAGGATCTCGCGCGCGGACTCATTGATACGCGCGCGCGCCGGATCGCCCGCCAGGGTCACCAGCGCAGCGCCCGCGTAGTTGGCGAGGTAGCCGAGGGTCCCGCCGCCGTCCGGATCCTTGAGACGTTCGCCGACGTGCATGACGCTGTAGCGTTCGCCTTCCGCGGCGCGGAGGCGGTTCACATAGATATCGTTGCCGGCTCCGGCAATCAGGTGCTTGTCACGGAGCGAGAGCACGTAGGGCGCCGCCTTGACCTGCTCCTTTGTGATCACACCAGGGCGGGAGAGGAAGGCCGCGATGGCGCTGTACGGAATGCTGGCGATCGGCGCTTCCAGTGCCGTGCTGCGCAGGAGCGGTTCGAGCCGCGTGGCGCTGCCCGCGCCGTGCGTCACCACCAGCTGCGGCGCGCCGTTGGCGCCGTTCGCACCCTGCGCGAGGCGCAGCGTGTCGCCGGGATAAATGCGGTGCGGATTGGCGACCTCGGGGTTCAGGTACCAGATCTCCGGCCACAGCCAGGGATCCTTCAGGAACATGTGCGCCAGGCCCCACAGGGTATCGCCACGCTGCACCACGTAGCTCTTGGGTGCCGTGGCGCTGAGCGACTGCGAAACATCCGGCATCACCGTCGTGGTCTCGGGCTCGGCACTGACGTCCGGCAGATTGGAGGTCACGGTCTGGGGTTCAGCCGGGGCCGCAGTCTCGGCGGCGCTGGGCGGCGCAGTCAGCGGGGCGGCCGGTTCGGCGGATTGATGATGCCCGAACAGCGAACAGCCGCTCAGGGCCAGTAAGGCTGTCAGCCCGGCGCACCATGGGAACGCCCGGCGGAAGCTCGCGGTCTGATGGACGAACATCCCTCACTCCTAACGGGGCCGAGGTGGGGTGGCCAGCCCAAGCTGTTATAAACTTAATGGCCACCAAACGCACATGCCCCCGTGCCGAGTTTGTGCGCTGGATCACATGGGTGCAAGTCTAAAGGAGCCGGATAAAGCCGCCATGGCGCAACTGACGATACTGGAGTTTCCCGACCCTCGGCTGCGCACGCGTGCCGCGCCGGTGGAGGTGTTCGACGGTGCGCTCGGACAGCTCATCGACGACATGCTCGAAACCATGTACGCCGCGCCCGGGATTGGTCTGGCGGCGACCCAGGTGAACGTGCATCGGCGGGTCCTGGTCATCGACATCAGCGAGCAGCGGGACGCGCCGCAGGTGCTGATCAACCCGACCATCCTCTCGCGCGAGGGCGTGGCGCAGACCGAAGAAGGGTGCCTCTCGGTGCCGCAGATCTACGAGCGCGTGGAGCGCGCGGCGCGTGTGCGGGTGCGCGCGCAGGACCGTCACGGGGAATTTTTCGAGCGCGACTATGACGAGCTGCTGGCGGTGTGCGTGCAGCACGAGATGGATCACCTCGAGGGCAAGCTGTTCGTAGACTACCTGTCCAGCCTGAAGCGCGAGCGCATCCGTCGCCGGCTCGAAAAGGAACGGCGTGAACGGGGCGATGCGCCCCGCCTGCGGCCTGCCTCCGGCGCCGCGCGCCGCAAAGTCATCTGAAGCGCACGGTCCATGCTTCGCATCGCTTTTGCCGGCACGCCGGAATTCGCGCTGCCGGCGCTCGATGCGCTGGCGGCATCCAGGCACCACCTGGTCGGCGTGCTGACGCAGCCCGACCGGCCGGCCGGCCGTGGGCGCGCGCTGCGCCCGAGCGCCATCAAGCAGCGCGCCATCGGGCTCGACCTGCCGGTGTCGCAGCCAGCGCGGCTGGCGAGCGAGGCTGAACGCGCCGAGCTGCGCGGCTGGCGGCCGGAGCTCCTGGTGGTGGTGGCTTACGGCCTGCTGTTGCCGCCCGCGGTGCTGGCGCTCCCCGGCTTCGGCTGCGTCAATGTCCACGCCTCGCTCCTGCCGCGCTGGCGTGGCGCGGCGCCGATCCAGCGCGCGCTGTTCGCCGGTGATGCGAGCAGTGGCGTCACCGTCATGCAGCTCGACGCCGGGCTCGATACCGGGCCCATCCTCGCGCAGCAGGCGCTGCCGATTCCACCGGGCACCACCAGCGCGGCCCTGCACGTGCAGCTCGCACAACTGGGCGCACCGCTCCTGCTCGACGTGATCGAGGCCCTGGAGGCGGGCCGTGCTCAGCCGCGCGCCCAACCGCTCGAGGGCGTGAGCTACGCGCCCAAGATCGACAGGCAGGAAGCCCAGATCGAGTGGACGATACCGGCCGAGCGTATCGCCCGCCAGGTGTGCGGCTGCAATCCCTGGCCGGTCGCGCAGACGCTGCTTGAGGGTAAGCAGCTGCGCATCTGGACGGCGCGCGCGCAGCATCAGTCCGCGGCACGGCATGAGCCGCCCGGCACGGTCCTGGGGCTCGAACAAGGGCGTCTGCTGGTGGCCTGCGGAGTGGGCGTGCTGGCGATCGAGACGCTGCAGAGCGCTGGCCGACGGGTGCTGAGTGCCGGCGATTTTGCGCACGGGCATGATCTGGCCGGGCTGATGCTCGGGTGAGTGCGCGCCCGCAAGCCGCCGCTCGCAGAGCGCCGGGCCAGGCGGCGAAAGTGCTCAGTGGCGCGGCACGCGCGCTCGGCGCGGTCCTTGCGGACGGCGCCAGTGCCGAGGCCGCGCTGGCGCTGCCGATGGACGAGGCGCTGCGCGGACCGGTGCGGGCCGTATTCCTGGGCTCCGCGCGCTGGTACCTGAGACTCATCCCCGCGGTGCTGCCGCTGCTGTCCCGGCCTGGCCAGAGGACCGATCCCCTGCTGCGCGCCCTGCTCGCCTGCGCCGTGCACCAGCTTGAGTATTCCAGTCACGCCGCCGCGACGACCGTGGCCGCGGCGGTCGATGCCGCGCGGCTCTTAGGGGTAGCCAGGGCGGCAGGGCTGGTCAACGCGGTGTTGCGTCGCTACCTGGCCGAGCGCCCGACGCGGCTCGCCGAGGTCGATCGCGACCTGGCGCGACGCCACGCGCACCCCGGCTGGCTGGTCGAGGAACTCCGTTCTGCCTGGCCTGCCGAGCTGGAGGCGATACTCGCGGCCAACAACGCGCATCCACCCCTGTGCCTGCGCGTCGATCTGGGCCGCAATCCCCGCGAGGCCTATTTGCAGGAGTTGGCGGCGGCCGGTCTGGCCGGGGGAGTGGTCGCCGGAATCGCCACGGCCGTGACGCTGGAGGTGCCGGTGCCGGTCACGCAGCTGCCGGGATTCGAGGCTGGCCGCGTCTCCGTGCAGGACTCGAGCGCCCAGCTGGCCGCGATCCTGCTGGCGCCGCGCGCGGGCGAGCGGGTGCTCGATGCGTGCGCGGCGCCGGGCGGCAAGAGCGGCGCGCTGCTTGAGCTCGCGGGCGGACAGCTCGCGCTGACGGCGCTGGATAGCGACGATGCTCGCTTGCGGCGCGTCGCCGACAACCTGCAGCGTCTCCGGCGCGAAGCGCGGCTGGTGCACGCCGACCTGCGCGCCGCGCCGCACTGGTGGGACGGGCAGCCCTTCGATGCCATCCTGCTCGACGCACCCTGTTCGGGCACGGGCGTGATCCGCCGCCACCCGGACATCAAGCTGCTGCGCCGCGCGAGCGACACGGCGGCCTTCGCGGCCCTCCAGCTCGAGCTGCTGAAGGCCTGCTGGGCGCTCCTGCGGCCGGGCGGGCGCCTGCTGTATGCCACCTGCTCGGTACTCCCGGCGGAGAACAGCGCCGTGATCGGCGCGTTCCTGGCCGGCGAGCCCACGGCGCGGGCGCTCGAGCTGGCGCTGCCCGCGGGCCTGGACCCGCCGCTGCGCCACTGCCGGCCGGGCGGCCAGCGACTGCCGGGGGCGGGTGGTGACGGCTTCTATTATGCTTGCCTGGCACGTTAGGGGGCCGTAGCTTCGAGCCATGCATCCGCTGACCACCCTGTTCCGGCTGGCGTTGGCGCTGTTGGCGCTGGCCGTGGTGCCCGGCGCGCGCGCCGACGACCCGCTCGACGGCGCCCTCGAGATCCGCTCGGCCTACGCCGTCCCGAGCCATGGCGTGATCGTGCTGACGGCGCGTATCGCCTATCCGCAAAACGAGCAGCTCAGCGCCTCGCTCAAGGACGGCATCACGCTGACTTTCGATCTCGAGTGCATCGTCAGCCGGCACCGCCACCTGTGGTTCGATGCGGTCGCGGCCGATCTGGTGCGGCGGCGCGAGTTGTCCTACCACGTAGTGACCGACCGGTATCTGCTGCGCGATGCGGACGGTGGCACGCAGGAATCTTTCCCGACACTCGCAGCGGCGCTCGCGAGTCTCGGGCAGGTCGAGGAATGGCCGGTGGCGGTGGATTCGCAGCTGCCCAGCGATGAGCAATGGCAGATCGCCTTGCGCGCCGGTGTGCGGCGCGGCCACATGCCCGACGCCCTGCGCATGCTGATGTTCTGGTCCGATGCCTGGCACCGCACGAGCGACTGGTATACATGGACACTCGTGCGCTGAAGCGCTGGGGCCTGCGGGCTCTGATCCTGCTCGCCATCGGGGCGGGCCTGTGGGCGCTGCTGCTGCTGGCGCACAGCGCGGAGAATTCCGCCGACTTCAATCGCCGCCAGCCCTGGATCCTGCTGCTCAACAGCGGCGCAGTGATCGCGCTCGGCGTGCTGCTGGCGCGCAAGCTCTGGCAGCTGTACCGCGACTTCCAGGACCATGTGCCCGGATCGCGCCTGACCGTGCGTACCGTCGTCATATTCGGCTCGCTGGTGGTGGTGCCGCTGCTGGTGGTGTACCTGTTTGCGCTCGAGTTCCTGAGCTACGGCATCGACAGCTGGTTTCGTGGCGAGACCAGGCAGGGACTCAACGACGCGCTGGAGCTGTCGCGCTCGGCCCTCGATCTGAGGTTGCACGAGCAATCACGCCGCACCGAGAATTTCGCGCGCGTGATCGCGGGCCTCACGGGCACTGAGCTCGCGGTGCGCCTGGACGCCGAACGGCGCGAGACGCAGGCCGCGGATGTCACGGTGTATGAGCACAGCGGGCGCGCGATTGCGATCAGCAGCCGCGCCAGTTCGCTCCTGCCCGCCGCGCCGTCGCCCGAGCTGCTGCTGCAGATCGCGGCAGGGCGCAGCTATTTCAGCCTGCAGACCTCCGGGGCGGGACTGGCCCGCATCGTCACCGCCGCGCCGCTGGGGCGCGTGACCAATATCCCCGCCGGGCGCTTCGTGCTCATTGATTACGAAGTGCCCGCGGAACTCTCGGGTCTCGCCGACGCGGTCCAGGACGCCTACTTGAGCTACGGCGATCTGTCGGCCAGCCGCCAGCCGCTGAAGATCAATTTCATGCTGACCCTGACGCTGGTGCTGCTCATCACCATGCTGGCGGCGGTGTACGGCGCCGTCTGGTCGGCGCAGCGCCTGACCCGGCCGGTGAAGGACCTGATCGCCGGCACCCGCGCGGTGGGCAAGGGTGATTTTGGTACCCGCCTGCAATTGCCTTCGCGCGATGAAATGGGCTTCCTGGTGCATTCCTTCAACGACATGACCAAGCGCCTGCGGCGCACCAGCGAGGAGGCGGCCATCAGCCGCCAGGCCGTGGAGCGCGAGCGCGAGCGCCTGGCGGTCATTCTCTCGCGGCTGTCCAGCGGGGTACTGGTCATCGACGCGGCGTTGCGCCTCCGCAGCGCCAACCAGTCGGCGGGGGCCATTCTGGGCTGTGATTTCACGGCCACGGCGGAGTTGCCACTGGTCTCCGCCGCGGGCGGCGGGACGCTGCTGGACGGGTTCGTGTCCGCCCTGCGCGCGCGGCTCGCCGCGGGCGAGCGTGAATGGCGCGAGCAGCTGAGCCTGCGGGATGCGGCCGGACCGCGCGTCCTGCTGTGGGCCTGCACACCGCTCCCGGATGAGGGTGAGAACACCGGTCTGGTGATCGTTTTCGAGGACATCACCGCGCTCCTGAATGCGCAGCGCAATGCTGCCTGGGGCGAGGTCGCGCGCCGCCTGGCGCACGAGATCAAGAATCCGCTGACTCCGATCCAGCTGTCGGCCGAGCAACTGCGGCGCAAGCTCCTGGGCGGCCTCGATACCGAGGACGGCCGGCTGCTGGAGCGTGCGACGCGCACCATCGTGCAGCAGGTCGATGCGATGAAGCAGATGGTCAATGCCTTCGGCGACTACGCCCGCACCCCGGAAATGCAGCTGGCCCAGTTCAGCCTCAACCAGCTGGTGGGCGAGGTCGTGGAACTGTACCGGCTGCAGGACCCCGCGCTGCTCATCAGCCTGGATCTCGATCAGGAACTGCCCGAGATCGAGGCCGATCGCGGCCGGGTGCGGCAGATTCTCGCCAACCTGCTCAGCAATGGCATCGAGGTGCTGGCCGGCACCAGCGGAGGGGCGATTACGGTGCGGACCCGCTGGCTCAAGGTGGCCAAGCCCGCACAGGCGGAAATCACGGTCAGTGACAACGGCCCCGGCTTCCGCGAGGATATCCTCCGGAGGGCCTTCGAGCCCTATGTCACCAGCAAGGCGCGCGGCACTGGCTTAGGCCTGGCGATCGTGCAGCGTATTGTCGAGGAGCACGGGGGCAGGATTACGGCTGAGAACCTGGTCGGGGGCGGCGCGCGAGTGCGCGTACTGCTGCCCGCCGCAGTCGACAGGCGCACGGAGTTGCGGAGGGAGCGAGCATGAGTGCCAGCCGGATTCTCGTCGTTGACGACGAGGCGGACATTCGCAGACTGCTGCAGGAGATCCTCAGCGAAGAGGGACACGACGTCGACGTGGCCGCCGATGCCGTACAGGCGCGCGCCGCGCGCGCGCGCAGCGCGCCGGACCTGGTGCTGCTCGACATCTGGATGCCCGATACCGACGGCATCACGCTGCTGCGCGAGTGGTCGGGCGAT
>DATFUG010000100.1:0-3328 GCA_035261025.1 Steroidobacteraceae bacterium
CGAAGCGAAACCATCCCGGGCCCCAAAGGCGGCCAGGGCCGACAAGGCGAAGGCCGTCCCCGCCAAGACCGCCACGGCAAAGCCCGCCGCGGCCAAAGCCACGGCAAAGGCGGCCAGGGAGGAGGCGGCTGCGAGCGCGAAGCCTGCCCGGAAGGCGAAGAAAACCGCGGCCAAGCCCGCGGGCAAGAGCAGCCCCAAGAAGAAGGGCCCGAAAGGCTCCTGAGGCCCTCTGGACCGGGCGGGCCAAGGCTCCATGGGGGCACCCGTAGTATGAACGGAGGGAGATGCAGATGAGTTTTACATCGGAATTCAAAGAATTTGCCATGAAGGGCCCGGTGCTCGACCTGGCAGTGGGCGTCATCATCGGCGCCGCGTTTGGCAAGATTGTGGCGTCTTTGGTCGAAAATGTACTCATGCCCCTCATTGGTCTGCTGCTCGGGGGCGTCAACGTCTCGGACTGGGCGGCGAAGATTGGTGTCGGCTCCGACGGCAAAGAAGTCATGCTGAAATACGGCTTGTTTTTGCAGTCCGTCATCGATTTCCTGATCATCGCCTTCGTCATTTTTGTTGCGATTAAGGCTCTCAACAAGCTCAAGAAGCCGGCTGCGGCAACGGTTGCGGTTGCGCCACCGCCCCCGAGGCAGGAAGTGCTGCTCGAGGAGATCCGCAATCTCCTGGCGAAGCGCTGAAATCCCGCGCCCCGGGGCTGTCCGGGGCGTTATTTTTCGGGCGACAGATTGAAATGCGCCGTGGCTACTATAGAATCGACGACCGCGATGGAAGGTCGCGATCAAACTAGTTTGTTTGCCGCTATTAACTTCTGATTATCTGGGGATTCATCGATGAATATTAAGCTCGCTCTTGGCGCTGTTGTCGCAGCGCTCGCGCTGGTCGCCTGCAGCAACCAGGAAGCTCCGGCCCCGGCCGCTCCGGCTGCCGACGCCGCCGCTCCTGCCGCTGCTCCGGCTGCTGACGCTGCTGCTCCGGCCGCCGCTCCGGCTGCCGACGCTGCCGCTCCGGCTGCTCCGGCTCCGGCTGCTCCGGCAAACTGATCCTTCCGGGTCTGGCATGAAAGCCCGCGCAGGCCGTATCCCGGCCTGCGCGGGCTTTCGTGTTTTATGGCATGGCGATCAGTGTCCGCGACACCCGGGGCTCGCGCGCCGACCGGCGATGGATGGAGTCGGTTTACCGCGATTACCTGAATGACCTGGCGCCGCTAGGCACCGGTGTCTTCCCCGCCTTGCCCGAATTCGGCCATCGCGAGCCCGACCAGTTCGCCAGCTGGTTCGCCGACTCCAGCGCCCAGCTGCTCACCATCGTGAAGGATGACCAGCCGGTGGGCTTCGCCATGGTCCGCAGCGGCCGCTCGCAACCGGATCGCGACGCGACCGAATTCTCGATGGCCGAATTCTTCATCGCCCGTCCCTGGCGTCGCCGCGGCGTGGGCCAGGAAGCGGTGCGATTGATCCTCGATCGCTTCGCCGGCCGCTGGCACATCAAGGAGTACCTGCGCAACCCGCAGGCGGTGGCTTTCTGGCGCCGCGTAGTCGCGGACTACACCGCCGGCCAATACCAGGAGCGCGGCGAGAGCGGCGAGATGCACCAGTATTTCGAGTCCGGAGTCCGGCGCAGGCGCTGAGGCTGGCGTTCAGGCGCGGCGTGCCGCTGCCGCGCTGCCGGCCGCCGCGCGTGCGAGCGTCGCGGCCAGGTAGTTTCCCGTCAGCGATTCACGGTTCGCCGCCACCTGTTCCGGCGTGCCCTGCGCGATCACGCGCCCGCCATTTTCGCCGCCGCCCGGGCCGAGATCGATCACCCAGTCGGCGCTCTTGATCACATCGAGGTTGTGCTCGATGACCACCATGGTGTTGCCGGCCTCGACGAGCTGCTGCAGCACGCCGAGCAGTTGCGCGACGTCGTGGAAGTGCAGTCCGGTCGTCGGTTCATCGAGGATGTAGAGCGTGTGGCCCACGCCGCGCTTGGCCAGTTCGCGCGCGAGCTTGATGCGTTGCGCCTCACCGCCCGAGAGCGTCGTGGCGCTCTGGCCGAGACGCACGTAGCCTAAGCCCACGGCGAGCAGCGTGCGCAGGCGGTTGGCGGCCGCGGGGACGTTGGCGAACAGCTGCGCGGCATCTTCGACCGTGAGTTCGAGCACCTCGTGGATGCTGTGGCCCCGATAGCGCACTTCGAGGGTCTCGCGGTTGTAGCGCCGGCCGCGGCAGATGTCACAGGGTACGTAGATATCGGGCAGAAAATGCATTTCCACGCGCAGCACGCCGTCGCCCTGGCAGGCTTCGCAGCGCCCGCCGCGCACGTTGAAACTGAAACGGCCCGCGTCGTAGCCGCGCGCGCGCGCTTCGGGCACCTGCGCGAACAGCTCCCGGATCGCCGTGAACAATCCGGTGTACGTGGCCGGATTGGAGCGCGGCGTGCGCCCGATCGGAGCCTGGTCGATGTCGATCACGCGCTCAAAGCGTTCCAGTCCCGTGATGGCACGGCAGGGCGCGAGGCCCTCCAGGCTCCCCTCGCTGAGGCGCGCCGCAGCGTGGCGGAACAGAGTGTCGTTGATCAGCGTGGATTTGCCCGATCCGGACACGCCCGTGATGCAGGTGAGCAGGCCGACCGGCAGCCGGACGTCGAGATTGCGCAGGTTATTGCCGCTGGCGCCCTCGATGAGGATCGCCGCGGTGCCGAACTTGCGCCGCCGGCGCGGCACGGGAATCTGCTCCACTCCGGCCAGGTAGCGGCCGGTGAGGGAGTTCGCGTTCGCCTCGATCTGGGCAGGCGTCCCCTGGGCGACCACCTGGCCGCCATGTATGCCTGCGCCGGGCCCGAGATCGACGACATGGTCGGCGCCGCGGATCGCATCCTCGTCGTGCTCGACGACGATGACAGTGTTGCCCAGATCGCGCAGGCGGCGGAGCGTGGCCAGCAGCCGCGCATTGTCGTGCTGGTGCAGGCCGATCGAGGGCTCATCGAGTATGTACATCACGCCGGTCAGACCCGAGCCCACCTGGCTGGCGAGCCGGATGCGCTGCGTCTCGCCGCCCGAGAGCGTATCGGCGGCGCGATCAAGCCCCAGGTAGTCGATGCCCACGTCGGCCAGAAAGCGCAGGCGCTGCACGACGTCGCGCACGATGCGCTCGGCTACCGTCGCGCGCCAGCCGGCCAGCTGCAGCGCACCGAAATGCGCCAGGGCCTGCCCGACCGTCAGGCGTGTCAGCTCGGCGATGTTGCGTCCGTCGATCAGCACCGCGCGCGCGGCGATGTTCAGGCGCGTGCCGCCGCAGTCCGGGCAGGGCCGATGGCCGCGGTACCTGCCGAGCTCTTC
>DATFUG010000101.1:0-13068 GCA_035261025.1 Steroidobacteraceae bacterium
GATCGGCCTGTTCGGCGGTACTTTCGATCCGGTTCACTATGGCCACCTGCGCACGGCCTTCGAGCTGTGGCAATCGCTCCGTCTGGCGCAGGTGCGATTCCTGCCGACCGCCAATCCTCCGCACCGCGAGCCCACGCTGGCTCCGGCCGAGTTGCGCCTGCAAATGGTGCGTGCTGCCGTCGCCGGACAGAACGGCTTCGTGGTCGACGAGCGTGAAATGCGCCGCCCCGGCATTTCCTATTCGGTGGACACGCTGCTGGACCTCCGTGCCGAGTATCCCGATCGCTCCCTGTGCCTGCTGCTGGGCATGGACGCTTTCCTCGGGTTGCCCAACTGGCACCGCTGGCAACAGATCTTCGAGCTGGCCCATGTCGTGGTGGCGCACCGCCCCGGCTGGAAGGCGCCCATCACCGGTCCGCTCGGCGAGGTGATGGTCGATCGCGGCACCGGGAGCGTGCGGGACCTGCATCAGTCCCGGGCCGGGCGCGTCTACGTGCAGGCGGTGACGCAGCTGGAGATCTCCTCCACCGACCTGCGCCAGCTCATCTACTCCGGACGGGATCTGCGCTATCTGGTACCCGAGGCGGTGCGCGAACTGATTGTCTCCACCCAGTGCTATGCTCAGCGCCAGCCATGAGCGCAGAGGTAATCCCCCAGGCATGACCACTACCGCCCGCAAGTCCCGGGGCAAAGCCAGACCTAAGCCGGTTGCGGCGATGGCAGGGCGAAGCGCCAGGGTCCCGCGCAGCGCGGCGCTGGTGGCGCTGGAAAAATTGGCTCTCAAGGCCCTCGAGGACATGAAGGCGGTCAATATCCGGGTACTGGATGTGCGCGGCCTCACCGACGTCGCCGACACGATGATCGTGGCTTCAGGCACCTCGGACCGGCACGTGCGATCGATCGCCGAGAACGTGATCGTGACGGCCAAGGCCGCCGGCCGACGTCCGCTGGGGACGGAGGGCAAGCAGGACGGGGAATGGGTCCTGGTCGATCTGCAGGACCTGCTGGTGCACGTGATGCTGCCACGGGTGCGGGAGTTCTATGCGCTCGAACAACTGTGGGAAGTTCCGCAGGCCCAGCGCCGCCGCAGCGCGGCCGGCGCGCGCGCGCGCCGCTGAGCGCAACGCGCTTCGGCGCCGCCGCTGACCCATGCGCATCCGCCTGATCGCAGTGGGCACGCGCATGAGCGCCTGGGTCGACGCCGCCGTGGCGGATTATTCGCGGCGCCTGCGGGGCGCCGCGGCGCTCGAGCTGGTCGAGGTGCCCATGGCCCGGCGCACCGGCGGGACGGATGCGCCCCGGGCCGTTGCGACGGAAGGGGAGCGCATCCTGGCGCTGCTGGCGGCGCGTGAGCATGTGGTGGCGCTGGATGAACGTGGCCGCTCATTCACGACGGTGCAGCTCAGCGAATGGCTGGGCCTGCGGCGCCAGGCGGGCGAGCCGCTGAGTTTCATCATCGGCGGTCCCGATGGCCTGGATGCGGCGGTGCTGGCGCGCGCGCAGCTGCGCTGGTCGCTCTCGGCGCTCACCTTTCCGCACGCGCTGGTGCGTATCCTGCTCGCCGAGCAGCTGTATCGTGCCGCGACAGTGCTGGCCGGCCATCCGTATCATCGAGCCTCGTGAGCGCCAGCGACCACCCGACCGTGCACCCCGGGAAGATGCCCCCGGCGCTGGTGCTCGCCTCCGCCTCGCCACGGCGGCGCGAGCTGCTGTGGCAGCTCGGCGTGCCGCACCGGGTCGCCGTGGCGCAGGTCAGCGAGGCCGCGCTCGCCGGCGAGTCGGCCGCGGACTGCGTGCAGCGCCTGGCACTCGCCAAGGCGATGCACGTCTGGCGGGCGGCCGCGCTTCCAGGCGCGGGCACGGCGAGGCCGCTGCCGGTGCTCGGTGCCGACACCGCCGTGGTCATCGATGGGGAGATGCTGGGCAAGCCCGCCGATCGCAGCGCCGCGCTGCGCATGCTGGCGCGGCTGTCCGGACGCACGCATGAGGTCCTGACGGCCGTCGCCCTGGTCGGACCGCAAGGCAGCGCGCAGCGGCTGAGCCGGAGCGAGGTGAGTTTTCGCGAGCTGGCGCAGGCCGAGTGCGCCGCCTACTGGGAGAGCGGCGAGCCGCGCGACAAGGCGGGCGGCTACGCCATCCAGGGTCTGGGCGCGGCCTTTGTGAGCGAGCTGCGCGGCAGCTACTCCGGCGTCGTGGGCCTGCCGCTGTTCGAGACCGCCGCACTCCTGGACGCGGCGGACGTGCCGCGTTGGCAGCTCAAGGCTCCGGCGCCCGAGGCGGGCCCCGATGCGTGAAATCCTGGTCAACGTGACGCCGCGCGAGACGCGCGCCGCGCTCATCGAGAACGGCGCCACGCAGGACGTGTACGTCGAGCGCGCCAGCCGGCGCGGCATCGTGGGCAATCTGTACAAGGGCCGCGTGTCGCGGGTGCTGCCCGGCATGCAGGCGGCGTTCATCGACATCGGCCTGGAGCGCACGGCGTTCCTGCACGCCGGCGATATCGCCCGTGCGCTGCCGCCGGAGGCGGAGGAAGGCCCGCCACCGGTGGAGGATATTGCGGGCCTCCTCATGCCCGGCCAGGACATCCTGGTGCAGGTGCTCAAGGAGCCCCTGGGCACGAAGGGCGCGCGCCTCACCACCCTGGTGTCGCTCCCGTCGCGATTCCTGGTGTTCATGCCTTTCGGACGCGGCGTGGGCGTTTCGGCGCGCATCGAGGATGAGGGGACGCGCGAGCACTTCCGCGCCCTGGTGCGCGAACTGGCGGCCACCAGTGGTGGGGAGGGGGGGTATATCGTGCGCACCGCCGCCCACCGCGCACCCCTGGAGGCGCTGCGCGCCGACATGCTGTACCTGGCGCGCCTGTGGGAACACGTGCGCCAGGAAAGCCTGCGGGCGGCGACGGCTACCCGGGTGCACTCGGATCTGCCGCTCGGTGCGCGCATGCTGCGCGACGAGCTGGGGCCGGACGTACGCCGCGTGCTGGTCGACAGCGCCGAGGAAGGTGAGCGCATGCGCCAGTTCGCCGCCGCCTTCATGCCCGAGGCCGTCGAGCGCATCGAGTACTACACCGGCCCCCGGCCGCTGTTCGAACTGCACGGCGTGGAGGAGGAGATCGCGCGCGCCCTGGATCGCAAGGTGCAGCTGAAATCCGGCGGCTACATCGTGATCGATCAGACCGAATCGATGACCACGATCGATGTGAATACCGGTGGCTACGTCGGCACGCGCAGCGCCGAAGACACGGTTTACCGCACCAATCTCGAAGCCGTGCTGACCATCGCCCGCCAGCTGCGCCTGCGCAACCTCGGCGGGATCATCATCATCGACTTCATCGACATGCAGGACGCGGTGCATCGCGAGCAGCTGCTGGCAGCGCTCCAGGAGGCCCTCGCCGCCGATCGGGCGCAGACCCAGATCGCCCCGGGCGCGCCCCTCGGGCTGGTGGCCCTGACGCGCAAGCGCACCCGCGAGAGCCTCGGGCATCTGCTGTGCGAGCCCTGCCCGACCTGCCAGGGCCGGGGGTTCGTGCGCAGCCTCGAGACGATCTGCCACGAAATCTACCGTGAGGCGCTGCGCCAGGGTATGCAGCCCCAGGTCAGGGAGCTGCTGATCCTGGCGCACGCGGAAGTCGTCGAACGGCTCCTCGACGAGGAGGCCCCGGTGTTCGCAGACCTGGAGCAGCGGGTGCGCAAGCCGATACGCCTGCAGTCGGAGGCGCTCTACAGCATCGAACAGTTCGATGTCGTGCTAGCCTGAGTGCATGGACGCAGAGCCGACCCGACCCGAGCGCGTGGCTGCGGTGCAGATGTGCTCCGGGGCTGACCCGGGGGAAAACCTCGCCAGCGCGGCGCGCCTGTTGCGCCTCGCGGCGGCGCGCGGCGCCAGCGTGGCGCTCCTGCCCGAGAACTTCTCGCTCATGGCGCGGCGGGACGCCGACCGTCGGGCGCACGCCGAAGCCGACGGCAGCGGGCCGGTGCAGGAATTCCTGGCTCGTACGGCGCGAGAGCTTAAGCTGTGGATCGTCGCCGGTTCGGTGCCGATCGCCGGCGGGGCCGATGGGCGGCTGGCGCAGTCCTGCCTGGTCTACGGCGCCGACGGCGCGCGCAAGGCACGCTATGACAAGATCCACCTCTTCGACGTGGACCTGCCCGACCGCCAGGAGAGCTATCGCGAGTCGGCCCATATGGCGCCCGGCGATGCGACCCGCGTCATCGATACTCCCGCCGGCCGGCTCGGGCTCTCGATCTGCTATGACGTGCGTTTTCCGGAACTCTATCGGCGGCTCGTCGCCGCGGGCGCGCAGTGGCTGGTGGTGCCCGCCGCCTTTACGGCGCCCACGGGCGAGGCGCACTGGGAGCCGCTCCTGCGCGCGCGGGCGATCGAGAATCTCTGCTATGTTGTCGCTGGCGCGCAGACGGGCCTGCATGCCAATGGCCGGCGCACCTGGGGGCACAGCCTGATCATTGATTTCTGGGGCCGCATCCTGGCGCAGTTGCCGGAAGGCGAAGGCGTGATCAGCGGCGATATCGACCTGCCGGCGCAGGCTGAGGCGCGCCGCAGTTTCCCCGCGCTCGCGCACCGCCGCGAGGGGCTGTTCCAGCATGAGTGAAGCGGCCATGCAGCTTGCGCAGGCGGGATTGCTCGCGCCGGCGGGGCTGGATCCGGGGCGCCTCGGGAAGGCGCTCGATCTGGTGCTCGGCGCCCAGGTGGACGCCGCCGATCTGTATTTTCAGGTCTCGCACGAAGAATCGTGGGCGCTCGAGGACGGCATCGTCAAGGAAGGCAGCGCGAGCATCGGGCAGGGCGTGGGGGTGCGCGCGCTGGCCGGCGAGCGCACCGGCTTTGCCTACTCTGATGAGATCCAGCCCCTGGCGCTCGAGGAAGCCGCGCGCGCCGCGCGCGCGATCGCCGTTCGCGGCGGGTCCGGGGCGGTGCAGGCGTGGCGGCGCGTCAACGGGCACCAGCTCTACCAGCCGGTGGACCCGCTGCTGAGCCTCGCCGACGATCAGAAAGTAGCCTGGCTCGAACGTGTCGATCGCGAAACCCGCCGCATGGATCCGCGCATCGTGCGGGTAATGGCCAGCGTGCATGCCGTGCACGAGGTCATCCTCGTCGCCACGAGCGACGGCACGCTGGCGGCCGATGTGCGGCCACTGGTGCGCATGAACGTGTCGGTGATCGCCGAGCACAATGGCCGCCGCGAGCAGGGTTATGCGGGCGCCGGCGGCCGCTTCACGCTCGCCGAACTGGTGAGCCAGGACCGGCCGCTGGAGCTGGCCCGCGAGGCGGTGCGCCAGGCACTGGTGAATCTGGAGGCGGTGAATGCGCCGGCAGGCACGATGACGGTCGTGCTCGGACCGGGCTGGCCCGGCATCCTGCTGCACGAGGCGATCGGACATGGACTCGAGGGCGACTTCAATCGCAAGGGCACCTCCGCCTTCAGCGGCCGGATCGGCCAGCGCGTCGCCAGCCCCGGCTGCACCGTGGTCGATGACGGGACGCTCGCGGGCCGTCGCGGCTCGCTCAACATCGACGATGAAGGCACCCCGACGCAGTGCACGACGCTGATCGAGGATGGGATCCTGCGCGGCTACCTGCAGGACCGGCTCAACGCCCGGCTCATGGGCGTGGCCCCGACGGGCAACGGCCGCCGTGAATCCTTCGCTCACGTGACCATGCCGCGCATGACCAACACCTACATGCTGGCCGGACCGTACGTACCCGAGGAAATCATCCGCTCCGTCGATCGCGGTATCTATGCCGTGAATTTCGGGGGTGGGCAAGTCGATATCACCTCCGGCAAATTCGTGTTCTCGGTGAGCGAGGGCTACCTGATCGAGAACGGCAGGGTCGGCGCGCCCATCAAGGGCGCCACGCTCATCGGCAACGGTCCTGATGTGCTGACCCGCGTCGCGATGGTCGGGAACGACCTGAAGCTCGATGCCGGCGTCGGCACCTGCGGCAAGGAAGGCCAGAGCGTGCCGGTGGGCGTCGGGCAGCCTACGCTGCGCGTCGATGCGCTGACGGTAGGCGGGACCGCGTAGGGAACGTAAGGTACAGCGGGCCGCCCGGCTCCGCGGCGTTCGACCTCGTTACGGCCGCGCGCTAGCATGTACGGGTGACGCGCCTCCATAGACCCATTTATGAAAGCCTGCCGGCCCTGTACGTGCTGGCAGGCGCCCTGCTGCTATGGCTGAGTTATCGGGACCGTGACCGCTGGTGGAGCACGCTGTGCGCGGTGGGAGGACTGGTGGCGATGGTCGCGGGGCTCATGGTCGGGATGCGCCGGCGGGATTACCGTGCCACCAGCGCCGATTACGTGCGCCGCGGCCGGCCGCCTGGAGAAAGCAGCGACGAAGCGGGCTGAGCGCGACTCCTGCGGGCCTTAACCGCGGGACTTCAGGGCGCGCGATCGAGTGAGACCGCCAGCTGCCGGAGCAGGTCCCGCGTGCGCCGGTCGCGCTCGCGCGCCGTGGGCGCCACCAGCGTGCAGTGACCGAGCTTGCGCCCCGCCCGCGCCTGCTTCCCGTAGTCGTGCAGATGCGTGCCCGGCAGGGCGAGCACCGCGGCGCGCGCGGGCAGGCGGCCGATGAGATTCACCATGGCGGCGTGGCCGATGGGAGCGGTGCTGCCGAGCGGCAGCCCGCAGATCGCCCGCAGGTGATTTTCAAACTGGCTGGTGATCGCCCCTTCGATCGTCCAATGACCGGAGTTGTGCACGCGCGGCGCGATTTCGTTGGCGATCAGCCGGCCGTCGCGGACAAAGAACTCGATCGCCAGTACGCCCACGTAGTTGAACGCACGCAACACCGAGCGCAGGTGCGCGCGGGCCTGGCGCTCGATGGCGGGCGCCTTCCAGGGCGCCACGCTCAGGCGCAGGATCCCCTGCGCGTGCCAGTTGCGCGTCAGGGGGTACAGCGCTTCGCTCCCGTCCCGCGCGCGCGCGCCGAGCGCCGAGACCTCAGCCTCGAACGGTACGAACTCCTCGTAGATCAGCGCCACGCTGCCGAGCGCACGCCAGGCGGCCGCCAGCGCGGCGCGATCGTGAACGACGCGCTGCCCCTTGCCGTCGTAACCCAGGCGCCGGGTCTTGACCACGCCGGGCAATCCAATGAGTGCGGCGGCGCGTTCGAGTCCGGCCTGCGAATGGACGGCCGCAAAACGCGTGGTCGGCACGCCCAGCCGCTGGAACAGCCGTTTCTCCGCCACGCGGTCCTGGCCGGTGGCGAGCGCCCGCAATGGGGGCGCAATACGCGTGGACAGACCGCGCGTCGCGGTCCGCAGGGCCTCGACCGAGACATTCTCCCAATCGAAACTGATGACCTGGCTGCGCCTCGCGAGCTTGCGCAGCTGCCTGGCGTCGGTGAAATCGCCGACCAGGATCGGCGCCAGCGCCGCCGCCGGCGCATCCGCGCTGCGATCGAAGAACAGGAAGTCGAGGCCCAATGGGTAACCCGCGAGCGCGAGCATGCGGCCGAGCTGGCCGGCGCCCACGACCCCGACGGTCATGCCGCCGGATTCCGCGGATCCGGATGGGCCAGGACCGCTTCGGTCTGCGCGCGCCGGTAGCGGGCGAGCGCATCGGCGATCTCGCCGTGGCGACCCGCGAGGATGGCGGCGGCGAACAGGGCCGCATTGGTGGCGCCCGCCGCACCGATGGCAAAGGTGGCGACCGGCACGCCGGCGGGCATCTGCACGATCGAGAGGAGCGAGTCCACGCCGTTGAGCGCACGGGATTGCACCGGCACACCCAGCACCGGCAGCGCGGTCTTCGCCGCCGCCATGCCAGGCAGGTGCGCGGCGCCCCCGGCACCGGCGATCAGCACCTCGATCCCGCGACCCGCCGCCGTGGCGGCGTATTCGAACAGCAGATCCGGCGTGCGGTGCGCCGAGACCACGCGCACTTCATGGGCAATGCCCAGTTTATCGAGTGTCTCGCCGGCGGAGCGCAGGCATTCCCAGTCGGAAGCCGAGCCCATGATGATGCCGACGAGCGGTTTCATCGGCGGATTTTAGCACGCGGCCCGCCCGGGCCCGCAGCGAGGGCCAGCGCCTGCTCGATCGGCTCCGGATCGAGCTCGCGCATCAGCCGGCCGATGTACTGGTACTGGCGCGCGAGCGCCGATTGGCCCCGCAGGCGGCGCGCTTCGCGCAGGGCCTCGCGCAGCTCCTCCGGCAGGACGAGATCCGCCAGCTGCGCCTCCCGCAGCCCCACCAGCCGTACGCCGAGCTTTTGCATGTATTCGGCGGCGCGCTTGCGCGCCGAGCGGCTCGGGCGTTCCTTGTAGCCCTCGTCGTCGACATCGTCTGCTGGGTTCATTTGAGCGATCCGGCCGGACGCAGTGCTGCGCGCTGCTACAATTCTGCCATGCACAGGCAAGCCGACGCGACGCGGATTCCGGAACTGCAGCAGGTGGTGAGCAACGCCCTGGCGCAGGCCCGCGCGGCGGGCGCCAGTGCAGCGGACGCGGACGCCAGCGTGCAGCAGGGCCTGACGGTCACCGTGCGCATGGGTGAGGTCGACACCATCGAGCACCACCGCGATCGGGGCATGGCCGTCACGGTCTACTTCGGCTACCGCAAGGGCTCGGCCAGCACGGCCGATCTGCGGCCCGAGGCAGTGAGCCAGACGGTCGCCAAGGCCTGCACGATTGCGCGCTACACGGCCAGCGACGATTGCGCCGGGCTCGCCGATGCCGAAGGCATGGCGCAGGTCTTTCCGGATCTGGACCTCGATCATCCCTGGGAGATCGATGCGGAGCAGGCCGTTGAGCTGGCGCGCGAATGCGAGGCGGCAGGGCTCGCCGTCGACGAGCGGCTGACGAACTCCGAAGGCGCGTCGCTCGCGACGCATCGCGGCGTGCGCGTCTACGGCAACACCCACGGCTTTCTGGCCGGGTGCCCCAGCACCAGCCACTCGCTGAGCTGTGCGCTCCTGGCGCAATCCGGCACCGACATGCAGCGCGACTACTGGTACTCGGTGGCGCGCCATCAGGGGGAACTGCAGCCCGGTCCCGAGCTCGGCCGCCGTGCCGCCGAGCGGGCGCTCGCGCGCCTGGGCGCGCAGCGGCTGGGCACGCGCCGCGCCGCCGTGCTGTTCTCGCCGCAGATGGCGCGCGGTCTGTACGGCCATTTCATCAGCGCGATACGCGGCGCCAGCCAATATCGGCGCGCCTCCTTCCTGCTCGATGCCGCCGGTGAGCAGGTGTTCCCGTCGTTTCTGCAGATGCAGGAGCGGCCTTACCTGCCGCGCGCCCTGGCCAGCGGGGCGTACGACGCTGAGGGCGTGGCGACGCGCGATCGCGAGCTGGTGCACGATGGCGTGGTCGATGGCTACGTGCTCGGCAGCTATTCGGCCCGCAAGCTCGGGCTCAAGACCACCGGCAATGCCGGCGGCGTGCACAATCTGCTGGTCGGCGCGCCCGCCGCCAGCACTGATTTCGCTGGTCTGCTCAGGCAGATGGGCAGCGGCCTGTACGTGACCGAAATGATGGGGCAGGGCGTCAACGGGGTGACCGGCGATTATTCGCGCGGCGCCAGCGGCTTCTGGGTCGAGAACGGCGCGATCGCCTATCCGGTGCACGAGATCACGATCGCCGGGAACCTGCGCGAGATGTACCGCGGCATCGTGGCGCTCGGCACCGATGTCGACACGCAGGGGGCGACCCGCTGCGGCTCGGTGCTGGTCGAGGGGATGACGATCGCCGGGGAGTAGGCGGTGCGCCTAGCCCATCACCAGCGATTCCAGGTCGCGATCGCCCAGGCGCTCGCGCCACGCGCCTTCGAGATCCGCACACACGCCGGCCACGGCCGGTGGGCCGGCAGGGCGGGCCTCGCCATGCACGCTGTTGGCCGCCCGGGCGACGGCGATAATCTCCCGCAGCCGGATCTGGCCGGAATCGCGCCCGGGCAGCAGGGTTTCCTCGGCGGTGCTGACCAGGAGTCCAGCCGCCTCCAGGGCGTCGGTGATGCGCGTAAGCGCGATACCGGGGATGGCGAGCTGGGCGGCCAGTGAATTGATGCTCCAGCGTTCACTGCCGTGCAGATGAGCATGGGCAACCAGGTACATGATGCCCAGGGCCAACTGCTCGGTCTCGGAATTGGACAATCGCGGCTCGCGCATGCCGATGCGCAGGTAGCTGGGATTTTGCACGTAAAACGACAGCTGCGAGCCCAGCAGCAGAATCAGCCAGGCAAAGTAGATCCAGATGAGCGCGGCAACGAAGATGGCGAAGCCGGCGTAGACAATCGACAGACGGGTGATCGAGACGATGAATGAGGTGAACACGCCGCCGACCGCGGCCCACAGCACACCGCCGGTCAGCCCACCGACCAGCGCCGGCACCGCACGCACGCGCGTGTTCGGCACCAGCGCATACAGCACCGCAAAAGCGGCGCTGACGATCACATAGGGCGAGAGCGCGAGGGCGGTGCTGCGCAGCTGGCTGATGAGCGGCAGGTGCGTGAGCAGTACGACCGACCGGTTGGCCGAGGTGATGTGCGCCATGCCGACCAGGGCGCCGATCAGGAGCGGCGCAACCACAAGCAGCGCGAGATACTCGACGAAGCGGCGCACGAAGCTGCGCGGCACCTCCACGTGCCAGACGAAATTGAGGCTGTCCTCGACTTTCTTGAGCGTGGCGATCAGCGTCCAGACCAGCAGGGCCAGACCCACAGAGCCGACGATGCCGCCTCTCACGTGATCGGCGAAGTCCATGACCTTCCCGGTCAGCGGTCCGGCCGCATCGCCCATCGGGCGGAAGAATTCGTAGATCAGCGGTTCAAGCTCGCGGTGCGCCCCAAACACCTTGAGGAGCGCAAAGCTGAAGGCCACCAGCGGTACCAGCGCCAGGAGCGTGGCATAGACCAGCCCCATGGCGTGAATACTGAGCTGGCCGCCCAGCAGATCGCGCAGCAGCGCATAAGGATATTGCGCGAAGCGGCGCGCCCGCTCACCAAGGCGCGTCCCGGACGCCGCGCCGAACAGCCATCCCTCAAAAGAGTTGCGCGCCCGCTGCCACATGTGCGAATTCCTCAGGCCTGGCCGGTGGGTGGGCCGGTCAGGCGGGCGAGCGCTTCCGCGTACTTCTGCGCCGTGCGCGCGATGATTGCGGCGGGCAGATTCGGGCCCGGGGCGCGCTTGTCCCACTGCAGGGTCTCCAGGTAATCGCGCACGAACTGCTTGTCGAAGGAAGGCGGGCTCGCGCCGGGACGCCAGGTACTGGCGGGCCAGAAACGGCTGGAGTCGGGCGTCAGGACCTCGTCGATCAGGGTCAGCGTGCCGTGCGCGTCGATGCCGAATTCGAACTTGGTGTCCGCGATGATGATGCCGCGCGCGCGCGCGTGGCGGGCCGCATGCCGGTATAGCGCAATGGCAGCATCGCGCACGGCGGCGGCGCGCGCGGCGCCGAGCTGCGCTTCGACAGTGGCGAAATCGATGTTCTGGTCGTGCTCCCCGACGGCGGCCTTGGTCGCGGGTGTGAAGATCGGTTCAGGCAGTTCATCGGCGAGGCGCAGCCGGCGCGGCAGGGGGATGCCGCAGATCGCGCCACTGTGCTGGTAGTCCTTCCAGCCCGAACCCGAAAGATAGCCGCGCACCACGGCTTCAATTGGCAGGGCCTCGAGCCGCCTGACGATCGCGGCGCGGCCGCGGAGCGCGGCGCGCTCGGCAGGATCCTGGATGAGATCGGTCAGAGTTCTGGTGCTGCGATGATTGGGTACGAGCTGCTGCGTCTGATCGAACCAGAATTCGGAGATCTGATGCAGGACCCGGCCCTTGCCCGGAATCGGGTCGGGCAGCACGACATCGAAGGCACTGAGCCGGTCGGTGGTGACAATCAGCAGATGCCGTGCGTCGACCTCGTAGACGTCGCGCACCTTGCCGCGATGAAGCAGCCGGATCCCACGCAGCGAAGTTTCGTAGATGGTTGCGGGAGCGTCGTCCAAGCTCGGTTACCATAGCACTGTCAGGCGCGAGGGCGCGCATCTTGCCGCCCGCCCGGCGGCGGGGTCAAGCAAAGCAAATCATGGGCTGGAACGGCAAGATCATCGGTGGGGCGATCGGATTGTGGCTCGGCGGCCCGCTCGGGGCCCTGCTCGGGCTGTTCGTGGGCCATCAGTTGGACCGCGGCAGTGCGATACCTGAGCAACCCGGCCCCGGCGCGGCGGCGCGGGTGCAGGAACTGTTCTTCCCCGCGACTTTCCGCGTCATGGGCCACATCGCCAAGGCGGACGGGCGCGTGTCGGAACAGGAGATCAGCGCGGCCCGCGCCGTGATGGCGGCGTTACACCTGAATTCCGCGCAGGTACGCCAGGCGATCGCCTATTACTCGGAGGGCAAGCAGCCGGACTTCTCTCTCGAGGCCACGCTGCAGGAGCTGCAGCCGCTGCTGCGTGCCTTTCCGCAGCTGGCCCAGTTCTTCATGGAGATCCAGTTGCAGGCCTCGCTGGCGGGCAACGGCCTCGGGGCCGCGCCGCGTGCGCGCCTCCTGCAGGCGGGGCAACTGCTGGGCTTGACGAGCGGCGATTTCGCGCGCCTCGAGGCGCTGATGCGCTGGCGCATGAATGGCGCGCAGTCCGCGAGCGGCGCCAGCGCGCAGGCCGGGAGCGATCAGCTCAAGCAGGCCTACACCCTGCTCGAGGTGGCGGCCGGCGCCAGCGACGAACAGGTGGTGAAAGCCTACCGCCGGCAGATGAGCCGCAATCATCCCGACAAGCTGCAGGCCAACGGCTTGCCCGAATCGATGCTCGAGCGCGCCAAGGAACGCACCCAGCAGATTCAGGCCGCCTACGAACTGGTCCGCAGCGCGCGCGGCATGCGATGAACGGCACTGCCGCGCGCCGGTGAGCTCGGGTAGACTCCTCCGCCATGGCAGTCCCCTGGATCGCGCCTTCGATACTCTCGGCCAATTTCGCGCGGTTGGGCGCCGAAGTGGACGCGGTGCTGGCGGCGGGCGCGGACCTGGTGCACTTCGACGTGATGGACAACCACTACGTGCCGAACCTAACCGTCGGGCCGCTGGTGTGCGAGGCGTTGCGCAAGCATGGCGTCAAGGCACCGATCGACGT
>DATFUG010000102.1:0-6694 GCA_035261025.1 Steroidobacteraceae bacterium
GGCGGCGATAGGCCTTCTTGATGTCCGCCTCGCTGGCGTTGCGGGGCACATCCAGAAGCCGGTAGTAATCCGTTTTCGGCATGCGCGAGTGTAGCCGCAGACTCTTTAGGAGGCGCGCCGGTTCTTGTCCTTCTCCGTCACCTCCTCGAACTCGGCATCCACGACATTGTCCTTGCCGGGTGACGGCCCTTCAGTTCCGCGCGAATCCGGCGCGGCGCCCTCCGGCGCGGCGCCCGCACCGCCCTGCCCGGCCGCATAGGCCTGCTGCGCGATGCCGGCCGCCGCCGTGGCCAGCGCCTCGGTCTTCTTGGCAATGACGTCGCCATCATCGCCTTTCAGCACCGCACGCAGATCCGCCAGCGCTCCTTCGGCCTTGGCGCGATCTTCGCCGCTGACCTTTTCGCCCAGATCTTTCAGCGCCTTCTCCACCGAGTGCAGCATGGCATCGCCACGGTTGCGGATCTCGACCAGCTCACGGAATTTCCGGTCTTCCTCGGCATGAGCCTCGGCGTCGCCGACCATGCGCTTGATTTCCTCCTCGCTCAGGCCGCTCGAGGCCTTGATGACGATTTTCTGCTCCTTGCCGGTGGCCTTGTCCTTCGCCGACACGTGCAGGATGCCGTTGGCGTCGATGTCGAAGGCCACTTCGACCTGCGGCATGCCGCGCGGCGCCGGGGGAATGTCCGCCAGGTCAAACTTGCCCAGCGACTTGTTGTCCTGCGCGCGCTCACGCTCGCCCTGCAGCACGTGGATCGTCACCGCCGTCTGGTTGTCATCCGCGGTCGAAAAGACGTTGGCCGCCTTGGTCGGTATCGTGGTGTTCTTGTTGATGAGCTTGGTCATCAAGCCACCGAGCGTTTCGATGCCGAGCGACAGGGGTGTGACGTCCAGCAACAGCACGTCCTTGACCTCGCCGGAGAGCACGCCCGCCTGTACCGCGGCGCCCACAGCGACCGCCTCGTCGGGGTTGACGTCCTTGCGTGGCTCCTTGCCAAAGATCTCCTTCACGTATTTCTGTACCAGCGGCATGCGCGTCTGGCCGCCGACCAGGATGACCTCCGCCACGGCAGAGGGCTCGAGGCCGGCATCCTTGAGCGCCGTGCGGCACGGTCCGATCGTGCGCTTGACCAGATCCTCGACCAGCGATTCGAGCTTGGCGCGCGTCAGCTTGACGCTCAGGTGCTTCGGCCCACTGGCGTCGGCCGTGATGTAGGGCAGATTGACGTCGGTCTGCTGGCTCGAGGACAGCTCGATCTTGGCCTTCTCGGCCGTCTCCTTAAGCCGCTGCATGGCCAGCGGATCGCGGCGCACATCGACGCCCGATTCCTTCTGGAACTCATCGGCCAGGTAATGAATGATCTTCATGTCGAAGTCTTCACCGCCCAGGAAAGTGTCGCCGTTGGTCGAGAGCACCTCGAACTGGCGTTCCTTGTCGACCTCTGCGATCTCGATGATCGAGATGTCAAAGGTGCCGCCGCCCAGGTCGTACACCGCGATCTTGCGATCCCCGCCCTGCTTGTCCAGCCCGTAGGCCAGGGCCGCGGCCGTCGGCTCGTTGATGATGCGCTTGACGTTCAGCCCGGCGATGCGCCCGGCATCCTTGGTCGCCTGGCGCTGGGAATCGTTGAAGTAGGCGGGCACGGTTACGACCGCCTCGGTGACCTCCTCACCCAGATAGTCTTCCGCGGTCTTCTTCATCTTCATGAGCACGCGTGCGGAGACCTCCGGCGGCGCCATCTTCTTGCCGTGGGCTTCGACCCAGGCGTCACCGTTCTCCGCCTTGACGATCTTGTAGGGCACCATGCTGATGTCCTTCTGGACCACGTCGTCCTCGAAGCGGCGGCCGATCAGGCGCTTGACCGCGTACAGCGTGTTGTGAGGATTCGTGACCGCCTGGCGCTTGGCCGACTGGCCCACGAGCACCTCATCGTCCTTGGTGAAGGCGACGATCGACGGCGTGGTGCGATCACCCTCGCTGTTCTCGATGACGCGCGGCTTTCCGCCCTCCATCACGGCGACGCAGGAATTCGTCGTACCCAGGTCGATGCCGATTACCTTGCTCATGATTGCACTCCGACAGGTCTGAAACTTGAAGCTTTAGCTTGGGTCGCGACGGCCATATTCAAGTGCCGCCACCATCCGTGGAACCCGGCGGCGCCGGCGCGCGCGCCACGATGACGCGCGCCGGCCGCAACAGTCGGCCGTTGAGCTGGTAGCCCGACTGCAGCACCTGCAGCACCGTCCCGGGCGGGACGTCGGCGGATTCCTGCGCAATGACCGCTTCGTGCACCGTCGGATCGAATGTCTGGCCGCTGGGATCCAGGCGCAGGATCGAAAATCGCTCGAATGCCCTGGCGAGCAGCTGCAGAGTCGCCTGCTGGCCTTCGGCGAGACTGCGGGCATCGGCCGTCCCGGCGCTCTGCACCGCCAGCTCGAGACTGTCGCGCACCGCGAGCAGCTCGCCGGCAAAGCGCTCCAGCGCATAGCGCTGGGCATTTTCAATGTCGCGCTGCGCACGCTTGCGCACGTTCTCGAGTTCAGCCAGGGCGCGCAGCTGGGCATCGCGCGCGGCGGCGAGCGCCTGTTCGGCAGCGGCCAGCGCGGTGCGCAACCCGGCGACCTCGGCGTCCGCGGCCTCTGTGGCCTCGTCATTGCCCGTGGGCGGTTCAGTCGGCTCAGCTACTGCCATTAAATCATTCTCAAACAATAGGATACAAGATTAACTTCATGTTCTTGCACACATCAGGCCCCACAGCCATGCGGGCATATGGGGACTAGCGGCGGGAATTCAAGGCCGAGCCCAGGAGCTTGGCGGTGATATCGACGATGGGGATCACCCGCTCGTAGGCCATGCGCGTGGGACCGATGACGCCCAGGACTCCGGCCACGCCGCCGCCGGTGCTGTACGGCGCCGTGATCACGCTGCAGTCATCGAGGATCTGATAGCCCGATTCGTGCCCAATGAAGATCTGCACGCCATCGGCCCGCAGGCTCTGGTCGAGCAGGTGCAGGATGTCGCGCTTCTCCGTGAACGCCTCGAACAGGCGCTTGAGTTTGTCGACGCTGGACAGTTCGGCCAGGCCCATCAGATTGGTCTCGCCGGCGATCACGTATTCGATGCCTTCCTGCGCGCCGCTTTGTGCGCAGACCTGCTGCGCCATGGAGATCGCGTCCAGCATCACCTGATTGATCGAAGCGTGGGTTTCCGTGAGCTGTCGGAGCAGCTCGGCGTGCACCTGGCTCAACGAGCGGTTGCGGCAGTGATCGTTCAGCACGTTGGCGGCGCGGCGCAACTCCTCCGGGCTGTAGTGGCGCTCGAGCTGGATGATGCGGTTCTGGACCTCGCGGTCGTTGAACACCAGGATCACCAGCACCCGCTGCTCCGCCAGTCCCACGAACTCGATCTGCGTCAGGGTGGCCGCCGGCGCCAGCGGCATGGTGACCAGGCCCGCGAGGTTCGTGATCCGCGACAGCAGCTGCGAGGCGGCGGCGACCAGTTCCTTGGTCCCTTCGTGCGAGGCGTCGAGCTGCTCACGCAGATCCTTCAGTTCCGCGTTTTCGGCGGCCGGCAACTCGGCGCGCAGCAGCGCGTCGACGAAGAAGCGGTAGCCCCGATCCGTGGGCACGCGCCCGGCGGAGGTGTGCGGTGAGCTGACGAATCCCAGATCCTCCAGATCTGCCATGACATTGCGGATCGTCGCGGAACTCAGGCTCAGTCCCGAGTCACGCGACAGGGCGCGCGACCCGACCGGCTGGCCCTCGCGGATGTAGCTTTGCACCAGCACCCGCAGCAGGTGTTGGGCGCGCTCATTCAGCGATTCCGGCGGGGTCGATTCGACGTTCATAGCACCCTAGGTCGTCTCGGTAGCAAGGATCGGCACGCAGGCTACCGAGCCTGTTTCCGCCCCGTCAAGCGAGGCCTGGGTCTCATCGTACGACATTGGCCCGATATGCGGCGTTGGCCCGCCCTGGCGGGCGTGTTACAAATGCGCGGTGAAAACCCGGCTGCAGACCTGCGCCCTGATCGGCCATTTCGCGCAGACGCGGATCGCCGAGAGTGCCATCACCGTGCTGGCAGCGCTCGCGCGCCGCGGAATCAAGGTGTTGGTGGCCGCCGATGAGCCCCGGAACTTCGACGCCGAGGTCAGGCCCGTGCCGCGCGCGGAGCTCGCCGGACAGGCGGATTTCATGATCGCCGTGGGCGGCGACGGCACCTTGCTGGAAGCGGCCCGGCTGGTGGCGGGGCGCGATGTGCCCCTGCTGGGCATCAACCGGGGGCGCCTGGGCTTTCTGACCGACGTGCTGCCCCAGGATGTCGCCGCCTCCATCGATGCCGTGCTCGACGGGCACTGCACCACCGACGCGCGGCGGCTGCTCGAGGCCCGCTTGCACCAGTCCACGGGCGCCACGGCCACGCTCCTGGCGCTGAATGACATCGTCATGCTGCGCACCGAGACAGGTCGCATGCTCGATTTCGAAACCATTGTGGATGGGCGCTACCTGAACTCACACCGCGGCGACGGCATGGCCATCGCCACCGCCACGGGTTCCACCGCCTATGCCCTGTCCTGTGGTGGCCCGATCATCGATCCGCGGCTGGACGTACTGGTCATGGCCCCCATCTGCCCGCACACGCTGTCCGATCGTCCCATCGTGGTGCCGGGCAACTCCAGCATCGAAATCCGCTCCGTGGATCGCGGCGCAGGCCTCGCCGGGATCACCTGTGATGGGGTTCCGCTGGGCGATCTGCACCCCGGGGACCGGCTGGAGTTGTCCGCGGCCGGCACCTCGATCACCTTGCTCCATCCGCCCGGCTACGATTATTTCCGCCTGCTGCGCTCCAAGCTCCACTGGGGCCGCGGCGAAAAGGCGCAGGAGCGCTGAAGCCGTGTTGCGCCATCTGCAGATCCGCGACCTGGCGATCATCGAAGCGGTGGAAATCGACTTCAGCGCCGGGCTCACCGTACTCACTGGTGAGACCGGTGCCGGCAAGTCGATCCTGGTCGACGCCCTCGAACTGCTCGGCGGCGGGCGGGCCGGTGCCGAAGTGGTGCGCGCCGGTGCGGAGCGGAGCGATCTGAGCGCGACGGTCGATATCTCGCGGGTGGGCGGGGCGCTGCAGCACGTGCTCGAGGAACACTCGATTCCCGCCGAGGACGAGCTGCTGCTGCGCCGGGTCATCGGCGCCGACGGGCGGAGCCGCGCCTGGCTCAACGGCCAGAGCGTGCCGGTCACGGTCCTGCGCACCGTCGGCGAACTGCTGTTCGACATTCACGGTCAGCACGAATTTCAGTCCCTGATGCGTTCCGCCGCGCAACGCGAACTGCTCGACAGTTTCGGGCAGCTCGACGCGCTCGCCGGCCAGGTGCGCGCCGCGCACGCCTCCTGGCTGGCGCTGATGAACCGCAGTGTCACGGTGGAAGCCGCCGCCAGCGATCGGCACGCCCGGCTCGACCTGCTGCGCTACCAGGTACAGGAGCTGGACGCCATGCAGCTCGGCGAAGCTGAGTTCGCGGCCCTCATCGAAGAGCGCTCGCGCATCGCCAACAGCGGCCGCCTGGCGCAGGCCGCCCGCAGCGCGCTCGAAGGTCTGTATGAATCGGAGGAAGGCAACGCCCACCAGCTGCTGGCGCGCGCGTCGGGCGCACTGCGCGGTGGCGGATCGGTGGACGCGCGCCTGGTGGCCCTGCAGCAGCCCCTGGAAGAAGCGCTCGTGCGGATCCAGGAAGTGGCGCACGAGCTGGGGGCTTACCTCGAGTTGCTCGAGTTCGATCCGAAGCGGCAGGAAGTGATCGAGGCGCGCCTCGCAGCCATGGAGGAGCTGGCGCGCAAGCACCGGGTCGAGCCGGCTGATCTTGTGGCCTGGCACGGCGCACTCAGGCGCGAGCTGGCCGGGATGGAAAACGCCGCGGCCGACCTGGGCTCGCTGCGTGCGCAGGTGGCGGCCGCCCTCACCGCCTATCAGACGCAGGCGCGGGACTTAAGCGCCGCCCGCAGCCGCGCCGCTCGTGGGCTCGGCATCGAAGTGACCCGCCGCATGCAGGATCTGGGCATGGCCGGCGGGGTCTTCATCGCCGAGGTGTCCCCGCTGGAGAGCACCGAGCCGGCCGCGCATGGCGCCGATCGGGTAGAGTTTCGCGTCAGCACCAACCCGGGCCACGCGCCGCGCGCCGTGGCCAAGATTGCCTCGGGCGGGGAACTGGCGCGCCTGTCGCTCGCCGTACAGGTCTGCTGTGCGCCCGACGCCGCGCCCTGCATGGTCTTCGATGAGGTCGACGCCGGCATTGGCGGGGCCATCGCCGAGATTGTCGGTCGGGAGTTGCGCGGCCTGGGCAGGGTCTCCCAGGTGCTGTGCGTGACGCACCTGGCGCAGGTGGCCTGCCAGGGCCACCAGCAGCTGCGGGTCAGCAAGCTCACTGACGGACGCAGCACACGCATTGCGGTCGCGGCACTGAGCGGCGAAGCGCGCGTCGAGGAAATCGCACGCATGGTGGGCGGCGTGGAGATCACGGCCAAGACACGCGCCCATGCACTCGAAATGCTGCAGCAGGCCGCTAGCGCTGTTGCGCCTCCGGCCGCCGTCCGGCGCCGGCGCGGCGCGCGCGCCTGAAGCAGCCCGTTCAGCTGCGCAGTGTCTCCGCCCGCTTGCGCCGCGGGCAGTCCGGGCGCTGGCAGCGTCCGTAGATCACGAGCG